>NZ_BAAALD010000349.1:0-500 GCF_039528095.1 Kitasatospora arboriphila | reverse complement strand
ACAAGCTCTACGACCAGCCCCAGACCAACGGCCAGGGCATTGGCTATCAGCACTACGACGAGTGCTTCGGCCTCTACCGCTCCTTCTACGAAATCGACACCAAATACCTTGACAGCCGCATGGTTGTCTCGAACTCGGCCCTGTACTTCACCGAGACCTACGGCGCCGACAACGGCTGCAGCAACACCTGGCCCGTCACCCTCAAACTCATGGACCCCATCAACAAGGACACCGTCTGGCCAGGCCCGCGCGAGGTCTCCACTATCCGCACCCAGACCGTCAAAAGCGCTGCCTTCGCAGGTCGTTGTGACCCCGTTCCGGTGCTTTTCGACGTCACCAGTACCATCAGGAACTACCTCGACAACGACGCCCTGACGTTCGGTCTGTTCGGCAACGAGAGCAAGTACGACACCAACTACGGGTTCATGCGCTTCGGCACCAACCCGTACATCAAGACCACGTACGACATCGCGCCCAAGGCACCGTCCGGTATGAACACC
>NZ_BAAALD010000348.1:224-502 GCF_039528095.1 Kitasatospora arboriphila | reverse complement strand
CGGACATCTTGTCCGTGGTCGGGTCACCCTTCTCCGGGTGGATCGCGTCGTAGCCGGCGATGTCGGAGAACCAGTCGGAGTTGATCTGGTTGTTCTTGGTGTTGGCGGCCCAGGTCCACGCGTCCACGAAGGAAGCGGCGGTCACCGGGGTGCCGTCGTGGAAGGTCCAGCCGGACTTCAGGGTGACGGTGTAGTTCTGCGCGTCGGTCGTCTCGATCTTGTCGGCGACCTGGTTGCGCAGCTGGCCGTTGCTGGGGTCGTAGTCGACCAGACCCTTG
>NZ_BAAALD010000348.1:0-214 GCF_039528095.1 Kitasatospora arboriphila | reverse complement strand
CCGACCTCCATGGCGTTGGCGGGCTGCAGCGGGTTCTGCGGCTCGGTGCTCTGGTAGCTGAACGTCCCGGCCGCGTTGGCCGCTCCGCCCTCGCTGGACGACGAACCACTACCGCAAGCAGTGGCCGCAAGGGCGACCGCGACAGCTGCGACGACCCACTTGGCCTGGCTGGCACCGCGCATGGGTGTGCCTCCTGAATTCCTGTGTTGCAAAC
>NZ_BAAALD010000347.1:0-503 GCF_039528095.1 Kitasatospora arboriphila | reverse complement strand
CCCACCCCCGCCATCCTGCTGCCCAACGCGTCCGAGCAGATCACCTTCCCCCGTTCGCTGCTGGGCAGCCTGGTGCTCAACGGCGGCACCAGGAACACCACCGTGACCGGCAGCGAGATCAACTCGCTGGAGGCGTACGAGTCGCCGGGCACCGTCGTGGTCAACACGGACGTGAACAGCAGCTGCAACGAGGGCATCTCGCTGACCGGTGACTCCCGTGGGGCCACGATCAAGAACACCGTGATCGACACCGGCGACCACTGGTCCAACGAGGCGTGCTCCCCGTTCGCACCCACCACCGGTATCCGGGTGGTGCAGAACTCGACCTACGGCACCACCATCGACTACAACGTGATCAAGCCGGTCAACGGCGCGGGCACCGCGTACTACTGGGGCGAGGAGCGCTACCTCACCCAGCTCGCCCTGACCGACGGGACCGGCCAGGGCGCCCACGACTTCGTCGCCGACCCGGCCATCGGTGGCAGCTGGAGCGGCCCGCAGCT
>NZ_BAAALD010000346.1:0-503 GCF_039528095.1 Kitasatospora arboriphila | reverse complement strand
ATTGCCCCACTGTTCCGGCGAGAGCGAGAACTCCTTAGAGATGACCGGGCCAAGGCGCAGGATCATCTCGCGATCGTAGGCGTTAAGCACCCAGATTAGCCAGCAAACCAGTAGCGAAACCCAGGAGAAGCGATGTATCAGCCGCTTTTTGCCACGTTGTTCACCGGCAGGTGTGTGATTGATTGTTGTCATAGTCGTGTTTACTCCGCGGCGTCGCGACAGCATGATGCGCGCCGCCTGGTGTCAGGGTCAGAGTCAGTTCGCCGGGTATTATTGTTATCGCGGCGAGCCGGTGATTCGTTTAGCCGGCGAAGCGCCGTTCCGCTACGCCGGTCACGCCCAGGTCGTAAATGGCGAACAGGCTGCCGCGCAGCTGATTATCTGCCGGGAAGCGCGGCAGGGGCGGCTGCGCCATGGAGGTGACGTACAGCACATCAAGGTTTTCGCCGCCGAACATCACGCTGGTCACTTTTTTCACCGGCATCTCAATGATGCGATCGACC
>NZ_BAAALD010000345.1:0-506 GCF_039528095.1 Kitasatospora arboriphila | reverse complement strand
CAACACCTGGCTGGGCTACCCGTACATGATGATCCTGTGCATGGGGCTGCTGAAGGCGATTCCGGACGATCTGTACGAAGCGTCGGCAATGGATGGCGCCGGCCCGTTCCAGAACTTCTTTAAAATTACCTTCCCGCTGCTGATTAAGCCGCTACCGCCGCTGATGACCGCCAGCTTCGCCTTTAACTTTAACAACTTCGTCCTGATTCAATTGTTGACCAACGGCGGTCCGGACCGTCTCGGCACCACCACCCCGGCCGGTTATACCGACCTGCTGGTGGGCTACACCTATCGCATCGCCTTTGAAGGCGGCGGCGGTCAGGACTTCGGCCTGGCGGCGGCTATCGCAACGCTTATCTTCCTGCTGGTTGGCGCGTTAGCGATTGTGAATCTGAAAGCCACGCGCATGAAGTTTGATTAAGGGAGATAACGATAATGGCTATGGTCCAACCCAAATCGCAGAAGCTACGTTTATTTACCACGCATCTCCTGCTACTGATTTTTAT
>NZ_BAAALD010000344.1:0-506 GCF_039528095.1 Kitasatospora arboriphila | reverse complement strand
TCTTACTACTGCCTCGGGAAGTGCCCTTCTGACCGATTTCCCGGTTTTATAATCGCTTGCCGGAATGGTCCACGTTTGCTCATGGAAATCGAACCACTCCCATCTTGCTGTCCTGATCTCCGTACTCCGGCAGCCAGTCATGATGAGAAACTTCATTATCAGCTGTTGTCTGTACTTCATTTCAGGAAGGATGTTCCAAACTGTTTTGATTTCCTCATCACTCAATCTGCGATCTTTTACGGATGCTGTGAGACCTACGTCAGAGCGCCTAAGGCTCTCAATTGGGTTCACATTAATGACCCCTCGATTGGAGCAAAAACGGAACGTACGCTGCATCAGCCCAAGCATCTGACCAGTGACAACTCTTCGCCCCATGCCATCAAAAAGGTTAAGCCAGTGCGCTTTAGTGGTCTGATCAACAATCATGTTCCCCAGCACAGGCGCTATATGGTTATTGAAGTCCCGCCGGTTAACCTTGATTTTCACAAGACCTTCAGGGATGCAGT
>NZ_BAAALD010000343.1:225-507 GCF_039528095.1 Kitasatospora arboriphila | reverse complement strand
CTGGCCGACCTTGCCGCGGGCGCCGGTGATGAGGATGGTCATGGTGTGCCCCGTTCATTCCTTGGTGAAGACATATGCATGCTTGCATGCACACGTTTTCGTGTCAACACATGTATTCACGGGGTCATGCAGATATGATCGGCCCATGACGAAGAGCGAGCCGAGCGCCTCCGAGCGGCTGCTGGACACCGTGGGCCCGGCCTTCGGGAAGCTCCGGCGGTCCTCGCTGCTGGTGGTCGAGGACCCGCTTTCCCCCCAGGGCCTGAGCCGGACCCCGGTCCT
>NZ_BAAALD010000343.1:0-215 GCF_039528095.1 Kitasatospora arboriphila | reverse complement strand
AACATCGTGCTGGAGGCCGAACAGGACCCCGAACCCCGGGAGGTCACCGTCGGCGCGGTCTCCACTCATCTGGGGGTGGATCCTTCGGTGGCCAGCCGGATGGTCTCCGACGGCATCTCGGCCGGCTACCTGATCCGCGCCGCCTCCCAGCAGGACGGCCGCCGGACGGTCCTTCACCTCAGCCCCGAGGGCCGGGAACTGATGGCCCGTTTCCG
>NZ_BAAALD010000342.1:0-508 GCF_039528095.1 Kitasatospora arboriphila | reverse complement strand
GGTCCCCTTAAGGATAAAGGTATAGTTGCCCGGCGTGTTGTTTTTCATCAGGCGAAATGCCACATTATCCACAAAAGCGTAGGTTGACAGCTCGGACAGATCGCGGCACATCAGGGTAAAGTTGTGGCCGTCCGGCAGCTGACGGACGGGGCAGATCCGCTCCATCGCCCCCTTGTCTTCAATTTTGCAGCCCAGCGCGTAGCCGGAGTCGGTAGGATAAACGATCACCCCGCGCTTACGCACAATCTCCACCGCCTGGTTAATCAACCGCGCCTGCGGGTTATCCGGATGGATATAAAAAAACTGGCTCATACTTCCCTCTCAATTTTTATTCGGCGGCCGCTTCCCAACTGTGCCAGACGCCTTCCACGCCGGCAGGAAGCCAGAGCTTACGGCCAAGTTCGATCCACGCGCAGGCCTGATGAAAATCGGATCCCTGCGACGCCAGAAGACCAAACTCCACGGCCAGGGTGGCCAGCTGGGCGCGTTCATGGGGCGCCTGCTGACA
>NZ_BAAALD010000341.1:0-508 GCF_039528095.1 Kitasatospora arboriphila | reverse complement strand
GGGGAACTGGTTTCCCGCAGCTATGAGGTGGGGGAAAAAAGCGGGCTGGATCGGGTCCGGGTGCGGTTTGCAAAACAGCTGGATAAAGAGACATGGGGTTTTGAAGATCCTTCAATTAAAGGCACATTTGTCTGGTCCCGGTCTGCCGGGCAGGGAAAATTTGAGTGGGGTTCCAGCCAGACGACTGTTCATGACGGGAGCGCTGGCGGCTCTACCACACCGCCTACACCCATTCCGGAACCGCGGAGCATCTGGGGGTTGCCTAACCCGGCCCCGGAATCGTTACCGCCCGTACCGGGAACGCCGATCCCGGAGGAACAGGAACCAAATATTGAAACATTGCCCATCGAAGACCGGGATTTCGATGACTTTATTATTGTTGACCCGATGGGGGTTATCCCGGCAATCTATGTGTATTTTAAGAAGGCTCCTGCCGGATTTCTAGAAACCGGTTATTATAACGACTTTGATGGGAGATCAAGAGAAGGAATGTACAAGGTTGACCATT
>NZ_BAAALD010000340.1:0-510 GCF_039528095.1 Kitasatospora arboriphila | reverse complement strand
GCAAAAGCTTGGCCATGCGGCGCAGGTTCTGCACCATCGCAGCCAAGGTGAATTCGTCAGTGGCACCCGTTAGGCCACGCAGTCGTAAACGGTCGAGTTTCATGATCCGTTTGAGGTGGGCGAAAAGCATCTCCACCTTCTTTCGTTCGCAGCGAGAGACGAGGTACTCCGGTGTCTTGGCGATGCGTCGAGCCACGTCGCGGGCAGCCTCATGGATGCTGCGGACGATCTTCCGATTCGGCGTGTTGGGGCAGCATTTCGCTTTCAACGGGCAGGTGGCGCAGTCGGTTTGGCTGGAGCGGTAAATGACGGTTTTGGCCTTAGTTACCCGCGACCTTTGCTGGGTGAAGGCGCGCCATTCACTGCGTAGCGGTTTGCCGGCTGGGCAGCGATATTCATTGGCGTCCTGACTCCAGTGAAAGTCGTTACTGGAGAGGCTGTCGTCCTTGCGCTCGGTCTTGTCCCACACCGGCACATGCGGTTCGATGTCCTTTTCTTCGACCATCCAGG
>NZ_BAAALD010000339.1:0-511 GCF_039528095.1 Kitasatospora arboriphila | reverse complement strand
ATCCGCAAGTGTTTCCGGTCGTCCATATTGTTGCAAGTAAGACGGGGCTGCACAGGTGACCATCCTGATGTCACCAAGACGTCTGGAAATAAAACTCGAATCCTGAAGCTCACCCAGGCGGACAAGACAGTCCACACCTTCACTAATGAGATCGGTTTTTTTGTCCGATGAAACCAATATGACATCAATGTCAGGATACAGTGACTGGAAATGTTTGAGATTAGGGATCAGTATGGCGTGAGCCAGCGCCAGCGGGACATCAATCCTGAGCCGCCCCCGAGGTGGAAGGGTAGGTGAAAAGCTCGCCATCATGTCATTAACTTCAGACAATACAAGCCTGGCACGATGATAAAACGCCTCCCCTTCAGCCGTAACGCTCAACTTACGGGTAGTGCGATGGATGAGTTTTACGCCGAGGTCGTCCTCTATCTGCTGTATCGCTTTGCTCACGGTGGGACGATGAATCTGCAGAATGTCAGCGGCCCTTGTAAAGCTGCCCTGCTCAACAACC
>NZ_BAAALD010000338.1:0-511 GCF_039528095.1 Kitasatospora arboriphila | reverse complement strand
CTCCTGCGTGCTATATCATGGCAAGAATCACGATTTAAAATTGATGCGATTGGTCGTAATCCTGTTACGGGTTATGGATCAGGCTTGATGCAAATTGACTCGCAGCATTTCAACGAACTGTCGCGATATGGAATAAAACCGGATCATCTTCTTAGCGATGCTTGTCTTAACATCTACACCGGAGCCTATTATCTGGCTCAGGCGTTTAAAAAGTGGGGCGTTTCGTGGGATGCAGTCGGGGCATACAATGCAGGCTTCAAAAAGACCCCGCGCCAGGCAGCAAGACGTTACGAGTATGCGAAGAAGATCCATTCCTACTACACGGCTATCAAAGCAAGCAAACGAACTTCTTCTAAAGATCAGAAAATCGCCATGAACTAAAAAACCTTCTGATATAAGAAGGCTTGAATTTCTTAAAAATCTACGGCATCTATACCTGGATAATAATCGGCATCACTATCAAAATGAAAAAGCAGATACCCACCCTCCCGGTGCATTAGTATAAGAGTTT
>NZ_BAAALD010000337.1:0-514 GCF_039528095.1 Kitasatospora arboriphila | reverse complement strand
GCCCGCGGAAGGTGGCGGCTAACAGCGCACCAACCACACCCAAGGGGACGACCAGCATAACCGAGAACGGAATCGACCAGCTCTCATACAGCGCCGCCAGACACAGGAAGACGACAATCAGCGAGATGGCATACAGGGCAGGGGCCTGGTTGCCGGACAGTCGCTCCTGATAAGACATCCCGGTCCAGTCGTAGCCGATACCGGAAGGCAGTTTACCCGCCAGCTCTTCCATCAGCGCCATCGCCTCACCGGTACTCTTGCCTGGCGCGGCCTGACCGAGGATTTCCAGTGACGGCAGACCGTTGTAGCGTTCCAGACGCGGCGAACCGTATTCCCAACGCGAGGTCGAGAAAGCAGAGAACGGCACCATCTGACCATCGCTGCCGCGAACATACCACTTGCCGATATCTTCCGGCAGCATACGGTATTTCGCTTCGGACATGATGTACACTTTCTTCACGCGGCCGCGGTCGATAAAGTCGTTGACATAGCTTCCGCCCCAGGCTGCGCCCAG
>NZ_BAAALD010000336.1:0-515 GCF_039528095.1 Kitasatospora arboriphila | reverse complement strand
AACGAGGATGAGAGGGTTTTCTGGGATCTGAACCATAATTTCCGTGCCTGTTTATCAGATTATGGATAAAGGATGCCACAGACGGGCATGAAATCCTGAATTTTTCCCGCAATTCGCGGAAAAGATTCAACGATCGTCGCGATCGCGCGACAACTTAGCTTGTGGATAACTTTGTGCATAGTTTTACAACGTCAGCTTATCCGCCCCTGAAAATAAATGAATAAATAGTATTATTTACTATTTATCAACCACTTAAAAACAGATCAACGATCCTGGCATTAATTTGATGACCTAATCTTCCATGTGGATAGAAGATCCTTGTTTTTTTCTGTTCTGGTAAGACCCGTCATTTGCCGCGTTTTCTGGTAAAATCAGCCTCTTGCGCAGCTTAAAGGCGCTCTTTGTCAGCCTAACTTTCTGAATAAACTAACTATGTCGAGATTACTCGCTGCGATAACACTTCCGCTGAGTATCGCCTTAACCATCTTAGTCACCATTATCTGCTCTGTACCGAT
>NZ_BAAALD010000335.1:0-515 GCF_039528095.1 Kitasatospora arboriphila | reverse complement strand
CTTTTAAGCAACTATTGACCCACACATGAAGGCACGAGCGATATTACTCGCCTCTGTCCTGCTGGTGGGGTGCCAGGCGTCTAAGCACGATGGCACCGTCGAACAGCGAGCACAGAGCCTTTCTGCGGCTGGTCAAGGGGAAGCAGGCAAGTTCACAAGTCAAGCGCGCTGGTTAGATGATGGAACCTTCTACGCGCAAGACCAGGATCTGTGGACTTCCATAGGCGACGAGCTAAAGATGGGAATACCGGATAATCCCCGGATTCGCGAACAGAAACAGAAGTACTTAAGAAATAAGAGCTATCTCCACGATGTAACTTTACGGGCAGAGCCGTATATGTACTGGATAGCCGGGCAGGTTAAGAAACGTAACATGCCAATGGAACTGGTATTACTACCCATAGTGGAGAGCGCTTTTGACCCACACGCGACGTCTGGCGCCAATGCCGCAGGCATTTGGCAGATCATTCCGAGCACAGGGCGCAATTATGGTTTAAAACAGACCCGCAGTTACG
>NZ_BAAALD010000334.1:0-518 GCF_039528095.1 Kitasatospora arboriphila | reverse complement strand
CTTGCGACGCCAACAGGCCTTGAGTCCACAGGCTTTCATCAAGGTACGACAGCGATGACGTCCAACATCATGGCCCTGGGCACGCAGGGCTGCACTCAAACGACGACTGCCATAGGTGCGACCACTGGCAAGAAAAACCGCCTGAGCATGCACGCTGTCCTGGCAAATAGGTTTGGGTGTATTGACTCTGCGACGCGCTGCGTAGTAACCAGAGCGACTGATGTCCAACGCCTGACAGACCTGCTTGATCGGGGCCTGCTTCGCTAACTCAGTGACAACATCGTGGATCACTTTATTTCCCGTGCGAAGAAGGCCGAAGCTTTTTTTAATAATTCATTGTCTGATTTTAGTCGCCTGACTTCGGCTTCCAGTTCTCGAATACGTTGCTGCTCAGCCGTTAACGGTTTACCAATCCCCGGCCTGCCGGCTGACTCGTCATCCAGTTGGTGTACCCAGCGTCGGACCACACTTTCGGTCAGCTTCATTTCGCGGCAGACTTGGCTGACGCTGACGCCTTG
>NZ_BAAALD010000333.1:0-520 GCF_039528095.1 Kitasatospora arboriphila | reverse complement strand
CTATCAATGGTTCGTGGAGCAGGGCGGTTTGACCCGTGAGAACGGTCAGCGTTTCCGTGAGGCGATTTTATCACGCGGGAACAGCACTGATTTAGCTGAACTGGATCGGCAGTGGCGCGGACACGATCCGCAGATTGAGCCGATGCTGAAAAATCGCGGGTTGAGTGCGTAGGGCAATTTTAGTCTGACAAGATAACCGGGCGCGCTGCCCGGTTTTTTGTCTGATCTAGTCGTAACCTTATATTTCTTTTACCTCACGCTGCCTAAATCTCTATCGCTCTCTCTCCCTTTAAGCATTAACGTGGCTTCTTCGATACGAATGAAGCGCCCGGAATCATCTATTTCAGCGAACATATAAACTTCCATGTCCACCTCTTCTCCGCTGCGCCTGGTGCACAGAACGCGATGCCTTGTGGCATATAGATTCCCGTTACGAAGTTCGTCATGTAACTCAATTTTAGCGAAGGCGATAATTTCCCGGAGTCTACGCGCATGCTGAGCAAAGCCATCTAATCCTTCC
>NZ_BAAALD010000332.1:0-521 GCF_039528095.1 Kitasatospora arboriphila | reverse complement strand
CGAAAACTTCATACTGCTTAAAAGTGGCGTTGTTGCCTTAAAAAATATAAAGCGAAATCTGTGCCAACTTTTAAATGCCCCATAAAACGCTGTATCATGCGCACCATAGTGCAAAAGGACTGCACCATGATGGAGATAATGCACCAAAATAGTGCTTCAGTGTGAACATTGAGCACCATTTTGGTGCAATTTTTGTTACGGTGCCCTTTTATCGCTCCGTGAAAGCGGTCACAAAGAAACTCTGCAATACTTGTTTGCGGAGGATGTTTGTGATCCTGTTCAGTCCTTCGCTTAATACGTGTACAATAACGCGCTATTTCTAATGCCTGAGGCAAAGTTGTGATCGAAAATCTGCGTAATATCGCCATCATCGCGCACGTTGACCATGGTAAAACTACCCTGGTTGACAAGCTGCTACAGCAATCCGGTACGTTCGACGCACGTACTGAAGCACAAGAACGTGTGATGGACTCCAACGATTTGGAGAAAGAGCGTGGGATTACCATCCTCGCGAAAAACAC
>NZ_BAAALD010000331.1:0-522 GCF_039528095.1 Kitasatospora arboriphila | reverse complement strand
TTTCTCGCTCCACGGCCGGTTGTCACGGCGGAGGAATTCGCAACCGCCGAAGATCCGCCCGTCCGCCGCCAGCGGCAGCAGCGAGTAGTAACCGAACGGATGATACAGTCCGCTGCGGATAAGCTGCGGCCAGGTATCGGCAAAGGTTTCATGATCGCAATGCAGGGCATCCGGCCGGGAGAGTAAGCGACGCACCGGACCGTGGGCCAGGACGGATTCATCCTCGTAGCTTACCGGATGGCCGGCCTCATCGCAGGCGTACCTGGCCGCGCGGTGATTACCCGCGTTCCACAGGATGATGGCCGCCTCATCGGCCAGCGCGGACTGTTGCACCAGACGGGTCAGGGTTTCGCTTAGCGCGGCCAGGTCGGGCTGCTGTAATAAAAGCTGGGTGATATCGAACAGCCCCTGCTGGCCGAGATCGCTCATCGGTGTATACGACATTGCTTACGTCCAAAACGCGCCGACAACGCGGCGCATAAGAAAATGATGGTACAAATAATAGTATGTTAATAAAGCGGT
>NZ_BAAALD010000330.1:0-523 GCF_039528095.1 Kitasatospora arboriphila | reverse complement strand
GGCGCATAAATCTTCCCTAGCGAAAAAAGCATGGGCGGCAGTATATCATTTGTCGGCGCGGGGTAAGTCCGCGTCATGCTTCAAATTACCCGATCATCAGACCGTCATTTTTTTCATTAATCTGTCACAAAAGTGACGCATAATGACGCCGCACTTCTATACTGATGGCTAAAAAAAACAGGGTAAATAATGGCGAGAAGAATTCTGGTCGTTGAAGATGAAGCTCCAATCCCCGAAATGGTCTGCTTTGTTCTGGAGCAAAATGGCTTTCAGCCTGTCGAGGCGGAAGATTATGACAGCGCGGTGAATCAACTCAATGAACCCTGGCCTGATTTGATTCTCCTGGACTGGATGCTGCCGGGCGGTTCGGGGCTGCAGTTTATTAAACTGCTCAAGCGCGAGGCGATGACGCGGGATATTCCGGTAGTGATGCTGACCGCGCGTGGAGAAGAAGAGGATCGCGTTCGCGGCCTGGAGACCGGCGCGGATGACTACATCACCAAGCCTTTCTCTCCGAAAGAGC
>NZ_BAAALD010000329.1:0-525 GCF_039528095.1 Kitasatospora arboriphila | reverse complement strand
CATATATCCCGCTACGCCTTTGCACCCCATACCCACGAAGCCTTCGGCATCGGCGTGATTGAGCAAGGCGCGGAGCGCTTTCGCTACCGCGGCAGTCAGCATATTGCCGCCGCAAACTCAATTGTCACCATGAATCCCGACGAGCTGCACACCGGCGAAGCGGAAACCGCCGACGGCTGGCGCTACCGGATGATTTATCTGGAGCCGGACCGTCTTGAAGCCATCACCGGGGTGCGAGACTGGTGGTTCAGCGAGGTGGTCCGCGAGGATCCCCTACGTTCCCGACAAATTGGCCAGCTGATTTATGGCCTGTGGCATAGCGACGATCCGCTGGCCCAGCAGGGAATGCTGCTCGACCTCATCGACGCCTTCCGCCCTCTGGCCCACCATGCCTCTGCGCAAGGTGAGGCCGGGCACCGCTTTGACCGCGTGCGCGACTACCTGCACGATAACTATATGCGTCCCATCACCCTCGACGAGTTGGCGCAGGTGGCGGCGCTGAGCCCGTACCACTTTCAGCGCCAG
>NZ_BAAALD010000328.1:0-525 GCF_039528095.1 Kitasatospora arboriphila | reverse complement strand
CAAGCACTTCCGGCTGCTTGCTGTGGGTAATAAAGGCACGATGGCCGGCGGTATCGAGACTCAGGTTAAGATAGAAATGCGCTTTGCCGTCATCCTGCAATTTTTTGCGCGACGCAATCGTGTTGCTCTCGCTGTCGATGGTCAGCAGTTCGCCGTCGGCGTTGGTAGTATACAGACGCTTAGCTTGCGGATCGATCGCCAGACCCGTCGCCATTGCCCCGGTGCCGGTAATGGTCGTTTTCAGCTTCAGGGTTGCGCCATCTACCACCCAAATCACGCTCTCTTTGCCCAGACCGGTAATGTAGACCGTGTTGGTCTGCTCATTGACCGCCAGCTCGCGCGGCTGCAGCGGACGCACGGTTTCCCTGCGCTGACGCTCGTCCAGCACCAGGCGCCCCTTCACGGCGCCGGTTTTGGCGTCAATAGCGGTGACAGTGCTGTCGACGGTATTGCCAAACCACAGCGTGCCGGTGGCATGGTTGATAGTGGCGCCGAACGGCTTCAGATCGTTGTGAATAATCTGCG
>NZ_BAAALD010000327.1:0-525 GCF_039528095.1 Kitasatospora arboriphila | reverse complement strand
CCGGCGGGCCGGGGGCAGAGCTGCGCGTCGAGGCGGAGCTGTACAGCCGGCTGCGTGAACTCGAAGAGGTCAACCAGCGACTGCGCCAGGCGAACGCCCGCGAACGGGAAATCGCCCTCGCCCTGCAGAGCGCCATGCTCCCCCCGGCCCGGGCGATCCGCGCCCACCGCACCGCCGTCCGCTACCGGCCCGCGACCGCCGCGCTGAACGTGTGCGGCGACTGGTACGACCTCATCCCCCTGCCCGGCGGCGACAGGATCGCCGTCACCGTCGGCGACGTCGTCGGCCACGGCCTGCCCGCCGCCGTCGTCATGGGCCAGCTCCGCAGCGCCCTCTCCGCCGCCTCGCTCGTCGCCGACGGCCCCGCCCGGGCCCTGGACGCGCTCGGCCGCTACGCCCACTTCCTCGACGGCGCCGAATCCACCACCGCCGTCACCTGCTTCCTCGACTGGGACGAGCACACCATCACCTACTCCAGTGCCGGGCATCCACCCCCGGTGCTGCTGCGCGCGAACGGCACCGCGG
>NZ_BAAALD010000326.1:0-526 GCF_039528095.1 Kitasatospora arboriphila | reverse complement strand
ATGATCCTGCCGCTGTTTGCCTTCGCGAACGCGGGGGTCTCACTGCAGGGGGTCACCCTTGCCGGGCTGACGTCGCTCCTGCCGCTGGGCATTATGGCTGGCCTGTTTATCGGTAAGCCGCTGGGGATTAGCCTGTTCTGCTGGCTGGCCCTGAAGCTGAAGTGGGCTTCGCTGCCGGAGGGAACCACCTGCAAGCAAATTATGGCGGTGGGGATCCTGTGCGGGATTGGCTTTACGATGTCGATTTTCATCGCCACCCTGGCCTTTGGCAGCGTGGATCCCGCGTTGATCAACTGGGCCAAGCTTGGCATTCTGATCGGCTCAGTGCTATCAGCGGTCGTCGGCTACCTCATACTGCGTCAGCGCGTGACGGATACTCGCCTCGCGGTATAACCTTTCTGCAGGAGAGCCCGCCAGGCTCTCCTGGACATTATCAGGGAGAGAAGCATGTCACATATTAACTACAATCATCTGTACTACTTCTGGCACGTGTATAAAGAAGGGTCCGTCGTGGGCGCGGCGGAGG
>NZ_BAAALD010000325.1:0-527 GCF_039528095.1 Kitasatospora arboriphila | reverse complement strand
TTCATCCGTACCGCCGCCACCGCCGGGGCGGTGGTATACCAGGTGGATGCCCGTTTACCGGCGCTGATCCCGGTGTTCTTTGCCGGGCAACTGAGCGCTGTCCGCCTTTGCGCCGTGATGGCCCTGGTCTCCGGAACCTGGTCCTCACTCACCGGCCTTCCGGATGAGCCCGAAAATGGTGAGGCAGCTCTGCCCGTGTCACCGGAGACAGAATACCAGCGCCGGCGTTACACCCTGACGCTTCAGAATGGCCGGAGTGGGGAACGGGTGGAAAGTGTGCTGACGGAAGCGTCATCCCGTCTGCGTGGGGATCTGCTGAGAAACCTGATTATCACCGGTCTTGCCCTCCACACGACGGCGCCTGAACTGCCGCGCCTGCTGGCCAGTATGCCGGTACCGCCCACCTCGGTCAGTGAGCTGCAGGCTCTGGTTCAGCAGATGGCCGGCACCGCTGACGTGAACAGGGCTGCAGCTGCAGTACCGGATACGCCGGCAGCATCTGCCGCGCCGGTGTCCGTGGCGGATAC
>NZ_BAAALD010000324.1:0-528 GCF_039528095.1 Kitasatospora arboriphila | reverse complement strand
GGGCCCTGGGCCGAGGCGGGGACGTTCGTGGAGGTCTTCACGCTCTGCGAGTCGACGATGCAGGCTGTGGGCTCCGGATCGCGGCCTTCTGCGGCGCGGACCAGGCGTCGTAGAAGGCCGTTGAGCTGTGCGAACACCCCCTCCTTCTGCCATCGGGCGAAGTAGGCGTAGACGGTTTCCCAGGGTGGGTAGTCGTGCGGGAGGTAGCGCCAGGGGATGCCGGTGCGGTCGACGTAGAGGATCGCGTCGAGGAGGTCGCGCAGGTCGTGTTCGGGCGGCCGGCCGAAGGCAAGGGCTCGTGCGGTGCGTGCCTGGCGCCAGGCGGTCAGGGTCGGCTCGATCAGTGCCCAGCGGGCGTCGGACAGGTCGCTCGGATACGGTCGACGAACCGTCATGATGACGGCATACTGCGGGATCACCGCCTTGGCCATGGACCTCGCATATGCGCGGACAGATGCCATCGAGGCCGGCCTTTTGGAATGAGACAGGACGCAGTGCGCATCTCCGGCGGGCTTTCATGGGCAGGTG
>NZ_BAAALD010000323.1:0-529 GCF_039528095.1 Kitasatospora arboriphila | reverse complement strand
TCGCCGACGTGGCCGACAAGATCGCCGTGATGTACGCCGGCCGGATCGTCGAGACGGCGCCCGTCCACGAGCTGTACGCGAACCCCGCCCACCCCTACACCAAGGGCCTGCTCCGGTCGATCCCGCGACTGGACCAGAAGGGCGAGGACCTGTACGCCATCAAGGGCCTGCCGCCCAACCTCTTCAAGGTGCCGTCCGGCTGCGCGTTCAACCCGCGCTGCGACGTGGCCACCGACCTGTGCCGCACCGAGATCCCGGTGCTGCACCAGGTGCTCGACAAGGACGGTGCGGAGCTCGCCGGCCGCCGCAGCGCCTGCCACCTCTGGAAGGAGACCCTCCATGGCTGAGCCCATCCTGGAGGTCAAGGACCTGGTCAAGCACTACCCGCTGCACCAGGGCATCCTCTTCAAGAAGCAGGTCGGTGCGGTCAAGGCCGTCGACGGCATCTCCTTCGAGCTGCACAAGGGCGAGACCCTCGGCATCGTCGGCGAGTCCGGCTGCGGCAAGTCGACGCTCGCCAAGGTGCTGA
>NZ_BAAALD010000322.1:0-531 GCF_039528095.1 Kitasatospora arboriphila | reverse complement strand
GAAAAATGAGAGAAAGTATGAAGATTCTTGTCACCGGTGGTGCCGGCTTTATCGGCTCTGCCGTGGTTCGTCATATCATTGAAAATACCCGGGATGAAGTCCGCGTGCTGGACTGCCTGACCTACGCCGGCAACCTCGAATCCCTGGCGCCGGTGGCCGTGAGCGAACGCTACTCGTTTTCCCAGACTGATATCACCGATGCTGCTGCCGTGGCGGCCCAGTTCAGCGAGTTCCGCCCGGATATCGTGATGCACCTGGCGGCAGAAAGCCATGTGGACCGTTCCATTGATGGCCCGGCCGCCTTCATCCAGACCAACGTGATTGGCACCTTCACTCTGCTGGAGGCGGCCCGTCACTACTGGTCCGGGCTTGGGGAAGCGCAGAAGCAGGCTTTCCGCTTCCACCACATCTCCACCGATGAGGTGTACGGCGACCTGCACGGCACCGATGACCTGTTCACCGAAGAAACCCCGTACGCGCCGAGCAGCCCGTACTCCGCCTCCAAAGCGGGCAGCGACCATCTGGTTCGCG
>NZ_BAAALD010000321.1:266-531 GCF_039528095.1 Kitasatospora arboriphila | reverse complement strand
AAATGATCCGCGCGATGCTGACGGCGAGATCATCCGCAACGGCCTCGTACTGGCCGCTGCTCAGGAATGCAGTGACACTTGCGGCATCACCGCGGAGAGCCTGCAAGGCCGCGAGGCGGATCTTGCTCGACACTGCTCCCTGGGCTAGCGCCTCGACGCGGCTGCGCTCATCTTGCTTGGCAGCGCGAGCCCAGCCCGTGCGCACGTACTCGACTACCGCGCCATCAGAGCTGGCGAGAGTCATCTCAGCGGCGGTGCGGCTCCA
>NZ_BAAALD010000321.1:0-256 GCF_039528095.1 Kitasatospora arboriphila | reverse complement strand
CCACGACCCGCGGGTTTTCATCGCCAGCCCGGCGACCTTGCGTCCCTTCGTGGCCGCATCCTTCGGGTCCGCGCCGGGCTGAGCAGCCTCTTGGGCAAGGCGCTGGGCCTCGGCTTCGAGGTCCTTTCTCTGCTGGGCTGCTCGGGTCTGAGCGGCTGTACCCTTGTCCTGCTGAGATTGGAGGTCCTTGGCCCCCTCGATCCCCTCATTGGTCCCGGCGAGACGCCCTTCTGCCTCTACTTGGCTGGCCAGTTCG
>NZ_BAAALD010000320.1:0-531 GCF_039528095.1 Kitasatospora arboriphila | reverse complement strand
CTCGCCTTAAACGTCTTAATAGGTGTGTTGTAGCGGGATGAGAACCTGTTAAATGTGTGTTTTTATCTGTATATACTTACGCACCTTCCCACTTCAACACACCTTTTTGGATAGAAGTGAGAAGCTATCCCGCTTCTCACCACCTTTTACCAAATTTGTCTCACCGACTCCCCACTTCGACACACCGAAGATTCAAAGGCTTCCCACTACGCCCCACTTTTTGCTTCACGCGGTCATAACTGGTTGATACTACCCTCCCTAAAGGTAGCCTGGAGTTGAAAGCCGCATTATGTGGTTCTATGGGGATTTCGGATAAAGGCACCACTTTGCCATCTTGTTATCTTGTTATCTTGTTATCTTGCTATCTTGCTATCTTGCTATCTTGCTATCTTGTTATATTGTTATCTTGTTATCCTAACATCTTACTAATTTGTTAAGATACAAAAACAATTCAGTTATAAATCACACAGTTAACAACTTAACAAGATATTAACTTAATAAAGAAATTGCAATATTGTCGCCTGTTTGGCA
>NZ_BAAALD010000319.1:0-531 GCF_039528095.1 Kitasatospora arboriphila | reverse complement strand
CCCGGTCTGCCAGGCGAGCACCACCATATCTTCAAGATGCTCGCTGGTCGGCATGATGCAGCGCTCGCCGTCCCGGTCCTCCGCATCTTCAATAAATACCATGTACAGCGCCATAATCCCTCACTCCGTTGTCATAAATTTAAAGCACGCAAACAGCCGTTCACGATCCAGCTCCGCCGTTTTGCGGGCCTCGCCGGTCTGTGGATTCACGATTTCATCCACCGACAGGATCGCCCGCTGCACCCTGACCTGCGTCGCCCGGTCCGGGCAGATGTACCAGATTTCATCGATGCCGTTCGCCCGGCGGTTAAACAGATACCCGGACACCACCTCCTGATAGCGCCTGCGGCTCTTCACGGTGCGCTCCACCTCAAACGCCACCGTTCTGCCGTCCAGCTCCGCCAGCGCGTCCGGCACCTTCATCCCTTTCAGGGCAATACGGTGCAGGTACCGCCAGCCGGTGGCCCCCCGGGCCTCCATGGCGAGGGGCAGGGGCTGGACGGGCAGCCGGGGGGGGAGGTGGGGCGGCGG
>NZ_BAAALD010000318.1:0-531 GCF_039528095.1 Kitasatospora arboriphila | reverse complement strand
ATTGATAGTAGTGTAATTAACGTAGAAGGTCATCAAGAAGGTGCGTCAAAAGGATATAATCCTAAGAAACTGGGAAACCGATGCTACAATATCCAATTTGCATTTTGCGACGAATTAAAAGCATATGTTACCGGATTTGTAAGAAGTGGCAATACTTACACTGCAAACGGTGCTGCGGAAATGATCAAAGAAATTGTTGCTAACATCAAATCAGACGATTTAGAAATTTTATTTCGAATGGATAGTGGCTACTTTGATGAAAAAATTATCGAAACGATAGAATCTCTTGGATGCAAATATTTAATTAAAGCCAAAAGTTATTCTACACTCACCTCACAAGCAACGAATTCATCAATTGTATTCGTTAAAGGAGAAGAAGGTAGAGAAACTACAGAACTGTATACAAATTTAGTTAAATGGGAAAAAGACAGAAGATTTGTCGTATCTCGCGTACTGAAACCAGAAAAAGAAAGAGCACAATTATCACTTTTAGAAGGTTCCGAATACGACTACTTTTTCTTTGTAACAAAT
>NZ_BAAALD010000317.1:0-532 GCF_039528095.1 Kitasatospora arboriphila | reverse complement strand
GGGGTGGCGGGCGCCCAGCCGGACAGAGCCAGAAAGAGGGGGAAAGACCGTGCGTCGGTGGCGTCCAGCCAGCGTAAGCAGGGGATTTCCCCCTGAAGTCAGCCACGCCCTAGCGGGGATGACTTGCATTTCTCCGTAAGGAGAAAAAAGCAACAGAGATAGGTTAACGTAAAATGTTCAGCGAAAAACCGACATGGTTCACCTATCCTGATAATTGATCGTCAGGGAATAGAAAGACTTAATCAGGGGACAATATCCCACATCAGCGCGTCCGGTGACCGTCTTGCAGGTGCCGGGGAAATTGCGCCTCCTCGCTCACTCGGTCGCTACGCTCCGGGCGTGAGACTGCGGCGGGCGCTGCGGACACATACAAAGTTACCCACAGATTCCGTGGATAAGCAGGGGACTAACATGTGAGGCAAAACGGCAGGGCCGCGCCGGTGGCGTTTTTCCATAGGCTCCGCCCTCCTGCCAGAGTTCACATAAACAGACGCTTTTTCGGTGCATCTGTGGGAGCCGTGAGGCTCAACCA
>NZ_BAAALD010000316.1:0-535 GCF_039528095.1 Kitasatospora arboriphila | reverse complement strand
GTCAGCCCGAACTGGACGTGATTGTCCCACATCCGTTTGACGTCCTCCAGGGGTTCCCCAGAGGGCGAGAAGTCCCGCTCTCCCGCTACGTACTCCTCGAAGCCGGCTGCAACGACGGCGTCGAACAGCCCTTCTTTGTCGCCGAAGTGGTGGTAGAGCGTGGGCGCCGTGACGCCGGCGAGTTTGGTGATTTGGCGCGTAGAGACCGGTGACCCGTCCGAACTCGCCAGCAACTCGGCAGCTGCACGGGGCAGCCGAGTTTTGGGCGGAAGCTGGTCATCGAAACTCATAGCCGCTACCCTAGCACCTATAGCAATGCTATATGAAGTGAGTCACAGGAGATTTGTTCGGAACTCGAGGCGCCGTAGCCGGTGGGTCCGATCCGAGAGCAGGAACAGAGGATTTCAGTGCAGAATTTCCAAGGAGTAGGCGTCAGCCCCGGCCGCGTCATTGGCACTATCCGCCAGATGCCCAAGCCAGTCAGCGAACCGCCGTCGGGAGAGCAGCTAGCCTCTTCCACCACCGCGGAAGAGGC
>NZ_BAAALD010000315.1:0-535 GCF_039528095.1 Kitasatospora arboriphila | reverse complement strand
ACTCTTCGGGTTCCAGGACGGCGTGTTCCTCACCTGGCTTGGAAACTCGACGCTCTATTCCTTCGGCGCGATCATCATCATGCTGCTCGTCACGATCCCGGCCGGTTACGCGCTCGCCCTGACTGACTTCAAGGGTCGCAAGACACTACTCATGACAACTCTCGTCGTCATGCTGATTCCAAACACTGCGCTCGTCCTGCCAATCTTCCTCGAGCTCTCCGCACTGAAGCTTATTGGGACCCCGCTCTCGGTGATCCTCCCGTTCTCCTTCTTTCCTTTTGGCGTATACCTCACCTACATCTATTTTTCGACGACGGTATCGCGCGACCTGCTCAATGCCGCCCGCATCGACGGTGCGGGGGAGTTTAGAGTGTTTGCGCAGATCGCCATGCCGCTCCCGGCGCCGGTCATTGCGCTCACCGCATTCTTCAACTTCACGGGAAACTGGAACAACTACTTCCTGCCGTTCCTGATGGTTGGTGGCACCAAATCACCCGTGCAGGTCGGCTTGGCAAACATGCTTGCCAACGTTCCG
>NZ_BAAALD010000314.1:0-536 GCF_039528095.1 Kitasatospora arboriphila | reverse complement strand
ACCATCAGGACGCCGCCGGGGTCGATCTCGACGGCGCCGAGGAAGTTGTTCGAGGCGAGGACGGTGTAGTCGCAGCTGCCGATCTCGTAGATGCCGACGGAGGCCCCGGCGACCGGCAGGCTGAGGAACCAGGTCCCGGCGCCGCCGTTGCTGGTCGACCCGAGCTGGAGCGTGCCGCGGTAGTTGATCTGACGCCCGATCCGGCAGTACCTTGCGGCCAGCGTGCCGTTGTTGAGCGTGGGGTTGGTGGTGCTGGCCGTCCACGTCGGCGTGTAGGCCTGGTACTCGCCGAGGCCCTTGGCCCAGGCCGAGCGGGACCAGCGCCCCAGGCCGATCGCGCCGTCGCGCCACTTTGCGACGGTCACCATCCGGCCTCCGCCTTCGAACTCTCCGATGACACAGGTCCACTCCCCGGAGCCGAACGCGATCGGGTGGGAGGTGATCTGGGGCGGCGTTCCGCCTGCGGATTCGACGTAGGCCTTCATTGCGTCGATGTGTTCCTGAATCCCGTGCGTTGGTGGCTGGCCTTTCCAGTC
>NZ_BAAALD010000313.1:0-537 GCF_039528095.1 Kitasatospora arboriphila | reverse complement strand
CGGACGGACGGTCCCCGTACGAGGGACGGTCATCGCGACGCGGACGGTCACCGTACGAGGGGCGATCGTCACGGCCGCGGTAGCCACCGCCACCGCCGCCACCGGACGGACGGTCACCGTACGAGGGACGGTCATCGCGGCGGGGACGGTCGCCGTACGAGGGACGGTCGTCACGGCCGCGGTAGCCACCCTCGCCGCGGTCGTCACGGCGCGGGCCGCGGTCGCGGTCGTTCGACCAGCCCCCGCGCGACCGGGGCTGGTAGCCGCGGCCGTCGTCCGATCGACGCTCGGGACGGTCCTGGGGCGGGTTCGACATTCCGGTGGCTCCTTCTGCTGCTTCAACTCGGCCGTTTCGACGTCCGTCGGCAGCGACACCAACGCCCTGTACGGCCCGGCGCCGGCCGTACGGCCGCACGCCTCTTCCATTGTCCGGCATCGGGTGCCGAGCCGCGTCCGGGCTCGAACTCCCTTGCCGTGGTTGCTCGTTCGTGTCCGCGGAAAACACAAAAGGCCGCGGCCCCAGCGATTCGCTGGGGC
>NZ_BAAALD010000312.1:0-538 GCF_039528095.1 Kitasatospora arboriphila | reverse complement strand
AGCGACCTTTCCACTGATTCGCGAATATGTGCCGGACGGCTGTCAACGCCGGCCATCCGCTCCAGACCCTGGCCGGTCGGCAAAATACGAAATCCAAATTTGGTGGCAATCTGCACCTTATCGCGAAAACCTTTAATCGCTTTTCCGACCAGAACTTCATTATCGAAAGGACCATATACTTCGGCGGTATCCAGGAAGGTCACGCCCATGTCCATGGCGGCATGGATCGTATTTATCGCCTGCGACGTTTCAGCGCCGCCATAGGCAAAACTCATACCCATACATCCGAGACCTAATGCGGAAACCTGAAACTTCTCTTTTCCAAGATAACGTGTTTTCATCTTATTTTCCTTAATTGCTGAATGGCATTAAATATATACTTCCCTTTCATATTGATAACAATTAATCTATTCCGAACGGGGTGTTAGCTGGAAATTAACAATGAAAACCTTGCCCGATCTGCAACAAATAGAAATATTAATACTCATAGTGAAACATGGCAGTTTTCGTCAGGCCGCTAAAGCGTTAAACCTTTCCC
>NZ_BAAALD010000311.1:0-538 GCF_039528095.1 Kitasatospora arboriphila | reverse complement strand
ATGAAATATTATTAAGAACGGGCATTTTAATCTCTCTCGTAATGGGTATGGTTGCTTTATTCATGGCGGAATAATTGACGCGGCTCACAAAAAATAATCATGAAAATTCCCCTTTGAATATTCAGGTTGATGATGAAGACCATTATTCACCCTATCCCACGGTAGCCGACGATATTTCTGTTGCCCTGCCGTTGATGGATGATGAGTCACCAAAAGAGGAACGCAATGGAAAGAAACAGACTGGCCCGGCAGATTATCGATACCTGCCTGGAAATGACCCGCCTGGGGTTAAATCAGGGGACCGCCGGCAATGTCAGCGTGCGCTATCAGGGAGGAATGCTGATCACCCCTACCGGTATCCCATATGAAAAGCTGACGGAAGACAAGATGGTCTTTATTGATGCCGACGGCCAGCATGAGCAGGGAAAACTGGCCTCCAGCGAATGGCGTTTTCATCAGGCGGCCTACCAGACGCGACCCGATGCCCAGGCGGTGGTCCACAATCACGCTGTTCATTGTACGGCGGGGTCGGTCCTCA
>NZ_BAAALD010000310.1:0-541 GCF_039528095.1 Kitasatospora arboriphila | reverse complement strand
TCGGCCTTCACCACCTGCGACGCGTACCACGCCTCGGTGCAGTGCAACACCAACACCAACCGCGACCACTTCATGACCGGCACCAGCGGCGGCACCGTCCGGGACCTCCCGGTGACCGACAACAGCTACGTCCCCGGCGGGTACGAGTGGACCACCTACGCCGAGCGGCTGGAGCGGGCCGGGATCAGCTGGAAGACCTACCAGGCGCTGGACAACTACGACGACAACGCGCTCGCCTGGTTCGCCCCCTTCCAGCAGGCCAAGCCCGGTGAGCCGCTGTACGAGCGCGGCATGCGGATGGCCGGCGACCCGGCCAAG
Organism: Kitasatospora arboriphila; assembly: GCF_039528095.1. Lineage (NCBI taxonomy): Bacteria > Bacillati > Actinomycetota > Actinomycetes > Kitasatosporales > Streptomycetaceae > Kitasatospora > Kitasatospora arboriphila. The sequence continues at coordinate 223 of NZ_BAAALD010000310.1, read as the reverse complement.
GAGAAGGACCCGTTCGCGATGGGCGACGCGCTGGTCGAGGCGTTCACCGCCGACGTGCGGGCCGACCGGCTGCCGCAGGTCTCCTGGCTGGTCGCCCCGTACCTGTTCAGCGAGCACCCGGCGGCCAACCCCAACTACGGGGCGCACTGGGGGAACACCGCGCTCCAGTCGCTGATGGCCAACCCCCAGGTGTGGAAGCACACGGCCTACGCGGTGGTGTACG
>NZ_BAAALD010000309.1:0-541 GCF_039528095.1 Kitasatospora arboriphila | reverse complement strand
GCAATATCGAGCGCGTCCAACAGCGGGGCGACAAACGGCGTCGGCTTATTGGTAACCAGCGCCAGCGGCAGGCCTTTGGCATACAGCGCGCCGAGCGTATCGGCCACCGCCGGGAACAGGAAACTGCCCTCTTCCGCCGCTTCGGCGTAATAGCGGTCAAACAGTTTACGCAAAATGCGCAGCTGCTCGTCTTGCGGAATATCATGATCGTCGACGGAAGGCTTACCCATCGCCGCACGTAACGTTGCTCGCTCCTGACGAGCCCAGGTCAGCGCCCGCTCCATCAGGACATCGGCGCCGTTACCGATCCAGGTGATAACGCGTTCTTCTCCCCCCACCGGCAGCCCCAGGGCGTACAGGGCGTTATCAACCGCCGAGGTTAGACCCGGCGCGCTGTCCACCAGCGTGCCGTCGAGATCAAATGCGATGCCGCGGATCGCCTGTAATTTATCCATGACTCACCTTCGCTAATTCACTACGCATTTGATCAATGACTTGCTTGTAGTCCGGCTGACCGAAGATCGCCGAACCGGCAACAAAC
>NZ_BAAALD010000308.1:246-542 GCF_039528095.1 Kitasatospora arboriphila | reverse complement strand
GTCTTTACCTTTTTTGGTGATGCTGTGGTCAAGGTACCCAATATCCTGCAACTGCTTGAGGGCCAGTTTAATGATACGGTTCTGTTCCTTTACCGGAGAGAGCAATGAGAGCCTGTCTCGTATTCGTTTGAAAGATATGGGGACTGGGTTCGTAGGCAGGCTTTCGATGAAAGTATACAGGGCCTGAGCTGCTTCCTTTCGGGTTAAAGCGTTTATCGGTTTATGTCGTAGCAGAACAGTGTAATCAGTTTGGTAGAGTTCCCATAGTCGCTGATCAGCTTCAAGTTCCACCTGGT
>NZ_BAAALD010000308.1:0-236 GCF_039528095.1 Kitasatospora arboriphila | reverse complement strand
GTCGTTTGCAAAATCCAGTTCACCTGTCTTAAGCAAACCTGTTACCGAAACTTTTTGATGGCCCTCTGAGTCGCTACGGGTAAAGGTAATGGTCTTGCCACGTATCCTGGTCAAAGCTTCTGAAATACTTTTTCTAAGACGGGAATCGAATCTCTTAGACTCAAAGCGGCACATTCCAGCAAACTCATGAAAAGTAAGCTTAATGCTGTTGGTTTTTAAACCGTACTTACTGAAAG
>NZ_BAAALD010000307.1:0-543 GCF_039528095.1 Kitasatospora arboriphila | reverse complement strand
CCGCAGCAGAGTTTCCCTGTCTGACCAGGCTGGCTAGCGAAACGCTGCCGGAGCATCGGGCTGGGGGCCGTTCGGGGCCCTCCGCACCCTGACCGCCGGCACCTACACCGAGCTGCGCCGCACCCAGGAAAGCGTCCGGATAGCCGAGGCGTTCAACCGGGCCGCCCGCCCCTGAACCGCGAGACAGGGTAACGGCCAGCCGCGCCACCTCGTGCGCTGGGCCGGTGGACCGAGACCAGGAATTCCCATTATCTGAAGGCGAGTTGGCACACACCAAGCCGCCTAACGACCTCGTGCATGGTTAGCCGTGGCCTGTGAGCGAGTTGCTCGTTGGACCAGACGTGGTGGGGACTGCGGCACGTGCGTTGATCGTCTCGGAGCGTCGGATCACCGGCCTGTCGCAGGTGGTGATCGCTGACCTGGTAGCCGAGTTGGGCCCGGTGTGGCAGGCCCGGCGTGACGCCGAGTTGTGCGACCGGCCGCGGCGGCGGGCCGTCGGCGCCGGAGCGAAGTACAAGCTGGTCTTCGTCGACCGGCTCCTGG
>NZ_BAAALD010000306.1:237-545 GCF_039528095.1 Kitasatospora arboriphila | reverse complement strand
CACTGGCGCCGCGGCACATGGTGTAGTTAGTCACCTCCCGTCATTGCCGTTAGCCGTGACCTTCCCCGGTCGCGCTACGCTTACAGGGCGATTCAATAGCCCGGCTCAGCGTGGCGCAAGCCGGGAACATCCTCTTCGCGTTATCCCGCGGTGCGATGGTTAAAAATTCCGAATAACGAATCGACGCCAGCATTCTCATCTATAGTTAATACCATGTCCGGCACAAAACGGGCTGTAAACCCACCGAATGATGAGGACGTTATTATGAATAAAGACGAAATCGGCGGTAACTGGAAACAGTTTAAAGG
>NZ_BAAALD010000306.1:0-227 GCF_039528095.1 Kitasatospora arboriphila | reverse complement strand
CCAAGGAACAGTGGGGCAAACTTACCGATGATGATATGACCGTAATCGAAGGGAAGCGCGACCAGCTGGTCGGCAAAATTCAGGAGCGTTACGGCTATGAGAAAGATCAGGCTGAGAAAGAAGTCTCAGACTGGGAGCATAAGAACGACTATCGCTGGTAGCGTTCCTTGATCCGAAGAATGAAGCATTTGTGTTAGTGCCTGTCTGAATGGCGCACGGACGCGCCG
>NZ_BAAALD010000305.1:0-545 GCF_039528095.1 Kitasatospora arboriphila | reverse complement strand
CGGGCCGTGCAGGCGGTCATCACCGACCTGGAGAGCGCCGGCTACCTCACCCGCACCCGGCACGGCCGCCGCAACCACTACCGCATCGCCCGCCACACACACTTCCGCCACCCCGCCGAAGCCCAGCACGAGATCTCCGGCTTCCTGGAGATGTTCGCCGACCTCTCACCGCCCACCGGCACCGACGGCACACCCGACGGCCGTCCCGACGACCGGCACGGCCACAGGCACGAGCGCGACAGGGACTACTGATCCGGCCCACCGAACGGATCCCGCGCCACGCAGGGAGGACACCGATGACCGACACCGACACCCTCAACGGCGACGACACCCTGCCGGCCGCGGCCGCCACCAAACTCGCCGAGCTGAAGCGCCTGGCCTGCGCCGCAGTGGACCACTGGAACAACGGCGACCACAAGAGCGCGTACGACGCCCTCGGCGCCGCCATGCCGGCCGCCGCCGCGGCCGCCACCGCCCTGAACCTCCTGCTCGAACTCGACCGGGCCTCGGCCCGCACCGGGGAAAGGGAGCGCAGCCCCCACGAC
>NZ_BAAALD010000304.1:316-547 GCF_039528095.1 Kitasatospora arboriphila | reverse complement strand
ATGTTAAAGCGTCTGCTGTTACTCAGCCTTTTGCCGTTATGCAGCCATGCGGAGGAACTCCCCGCTCCGGTAAAAGCGATTGAAAAACAGGGCATTACCATTATAAAACCCTTTGAGGCGCCGGGGGGAATGAAAGGCTGGCTGGGCAAATACCAGGACATGGGGGTCGCCATCTACCTAACGCCGGATGGTAAACACGCGATCTCCGGCTATATGTATGATGAGAACGGC
>NZ_BAAALD010000304.1:0-306 GCF_039528095.1 Kitasatospora arboriphila | reverse complement strand
AGACCTCTATACCCGGGCGGGACAAGAGATGTGGAAGAAGATGGCCAGCGCCCACTGGCTGCAGGATGGTCGCAAGGACGCCCCTATCGTGCTGTATGTCTTTGCCGATCCCTTCTGTCCCTACTGCAAGCAGTTCTGGCAGCAATCCCGCCCCTGGGTAGAGGCCGGTAAAGTGCAGATCCGCACTCTGCTCGTGGGGGTGATTAAGCCGGAGAGCCCGGCCACCGCCGCGGCGATTCTCGCCAGCAGCGATCCGGCGAAAACCTGGCATGATTACGAGCAATCGAATGGGAAAATGGCTCTGAC
>NZ_BAAALD010000303.1:0-548 GCF_039528095.1 Kitasatospora arboriphila | reverse complement strand
TTATTTGTTAGCTCTGGAGCAGACCCGAATTACTGTCATTTTAGACACGCCCGCCAGGCGAGCTGTTTCTCGCAGCGATTTTCCATTGGCCAGACGCAGAGTACGTATCAGTTCATGTTTCTGTGCATCGGCCACCCTGCCCCGGTATTTTCCTTCAGTTTTCGCTTTACAGATTCCCTCTGCCTGGCGACGTCGACGGTCTTCGTAGTCTTTTCTGGCAATAGCGGCGAGCATATCCAGCATCATGCCATTTACGGCCTTCAGCATGCTTCGGGTGAAGTCATCACTTACTGTGCTGGATAGCGCCAGATGGCTGGTTGGTAAATCAAGACTGACGATGGCCAGCTGCTTGTCGGTGATTTGCTTTCTGAGTGTCTCCCAGCCTGCATCATCCAGGCGAGTAAGCCTGTCGACCTGTTCAATGAGAATCACATCACCAGGTTCCGCAACACCAAGAAGCCTGATCAGTTCAGGACGGTTCATTGTCGTACCGGAGACATTGTCGATATACCAGCCAGCAATACGGTGGCCATTTTGGTTTGCAAATG
>NZ_BAAALD010000302.1:0-551 GCF_039528095.1 Kitasatospora arboriphila | reverse complement strand
GGGCTCCTACGACCTGGACTTCCCCGAAGGCGCCTGCTTCTACTTCCGTGCAGGCCTGGAGGACAACGGCAGTCACGTCGCCAACACCTACAGCTCCTGGACGCTCGCCTGCGCCTGACCGGTACCGACGCCATGCTGTGTACCTGGCTCCGCCCGGCCGACAGCGACTGACCCCCACAAGGCAACGGCCCCGATCGCACCATCCTGCGATCGGGGCCGTTGCCCGATCTCCGCAGCACACCTGGAGTCCCACCAGACTCCGAACTGCAGGCCCACGGCCGGACCGACGACGACCGGCCACGGCAGCTGGAGCGACGGCCGACCCGCCCCCCACCGACTGCCCGCACTGACACCTCGCCCGAAACGGTAGGAGCACCAGGCGCGACTCAGACACCGCAGGAGTGGGACGCCAGCGTGGCCCCCGGAAGGGCTGTGAGAACGGCCGCTCCACAGGCACGCGCACCACTCTGCGGCCCAGGGCCCGGCACCGAACCCACGGGTGCCGGGCCCTTTGTCGTTTCCAGGCCGCGCGCCTTCCGTGCGCTGCAGGG
>NZ_BAAALD010000301.1:0-554 GCF_039528095.1 Kitasatospora arboriphila | reverse complement strand
GGGAAACCTGTCTCGATACGCGCCCGGCGCGGTCGTTGCGGCTGCCGTCCATCGATCCGGTTTTGCTGCGCCAGCTTGCCGGGATGGGGAACAACCTCAACCAGATCGCCCGGAAAATTAACGGCGGCCAGTGGTCAGGCGCTGGCCGGGTTCAGGTGGTGGCCGCGCTGATGGCCATTGATGCCGAACTCGAGCGGCTGCGGGATGCCGTGGTGGAAAAGGGGGCAGACGATGATCGTTAAGTTTCATCCGCGAGGGCGAGGCGGCGGTGCCGGGCCGGTGGATTATCTGCTGGGGAAAGACCGCCAGCGCGACGGGGGCATCGTTCTGCAGGGAAAGCCGGAGGAGGTCCGGGAGCTTATCGACGCCTCGCCCTACGCCAAAAAGTACACCTCCGGCGTCCTGTCTTTTGCTGAACAGGATTTACCGCCCGGCCAGCGTGAAAAGCTGATGGCGAGCTTCGAGCGGGTTCTGATGCCCGGACTCGATAAAGACCAGTACAGCGTGCTGTGGGTTGAACACCGGGACAAGGGGCGGCTGGAACTGAATTTTCT
>NZ_BAAALD010000300.1:0-555 GCF_039528095.1 Kitasatospora arboriphila | reverse complement strand
CCGGTTCTTTTGCCCTGATGATCTAGACTGCAGCGGTGTCAAAAAAAACGGGAGCCTTCATGCTCCCGTTTTTATTTTGCCGTACTGCCCGCAGCGCTAGCTCGCGGAGGCCAGCAGACCATCCGCGCGGAACATCGCCTTGATACCGCGGATCGCCTGGGGCGTACGGTCCCGGTTCTCGATCAGCGCGAAGCGGACGTGGGTATCACCATAGTCGCCAAAGCCAATCCCCGGCGAGACGCAAACCTTCGCTTCATTAAGCAGCTTTTTCGCAAACTCCAGCGACCCCATGGCGGCGTAAGGTTCCGGTATTTTCGCCCACACGTACATAGACGCTTTCGGACACTCCACCATCCAGCCGGCCTCATGAAGCCCTTTGACCAGCACATCGCGACCGCGCATATACTGTTCGGCAATATCGCGCACGCACTGCTGATCGCCCTCCAGCGCAGCTATCGCCGCCACCTGCAGCGGAGTAAAAGTCCCGTAGTCATGATAGCTTTTGATACGAGCGAGGGCATTCACCAAAGTCTTATTACCCACCATAAAGCCAAT
>NZ_BAAALD010000299.1:0-556 GCF_039528095.1 Kitasatospora arboriphila | reverse complement strand
ATAAAGATGATCGTAGCTTCAGAACACCAAGCAAAGCTAAGGCAGAAAGAAATACAGGAAATCGACAAGAAGGCATCTAAAGAGCACGAGGAGGCAAAGAAGAACAGTAACTTCACTCAGACATACCCAAAGGGCTGGCAACGCATTAGAGAGCTTGTGAGGGACAAACAGGGTGCTGCCGCTATAGGTCTTTACTCATTTTTCGCTGAACACATAGATCCTACATGCGGTGCAGTGGTCTGCGATCAGCAGTTTTTAGCTAATCAGATGGGTGTTTCTACTCGAACAATTCGTCGTTGGTTAGATTATTTGGAGGAGAAAGGTGCTTTGGTAAGAATACCAGTTGCTGGAAAGGTTTGTGCTTACGCTTTAGATCCTCACGAAGTCTGGAAGGGATATAACACATCAAAAGACTACTCAGCCTTTGTTACCAAGACATTAGTGAACAAGGATAGAGAAATAAAACGCCGGATAATGGCTATGTTTTCCGGAGAGGAGAGCGGTCAAGAGCAAGCGATGTAATAATCATGGCGCTAATTTTACCGAAGGTCTTTAA
>NZ_BAAALD010000298.1:0-557 GCF_039528095.1 Kitasatospora arboriphila | reverse complement strand
TGTTCCGCCGTCTGGGCGTGGAATGAGGTCTGGGCAATGGAACACGTGAAAGGAAAAATCCAGCAGGGGGCAGGGAACGCCTATTTTGCAGGGATGCAGTGGCGCGGTATTACACTTGGACACGCCGATGCTGCAGCGCTTAATCAGTTTGATATCGATATCAGCAAAGCTCAGGCACTCGAAGCACGCACCTGGTTGCTTCAGAACAAAGCGGAATTCATAGCTCTTATGCTGGGTATTGAGATTGTAAAGATCGGGTAGTGAGAAGTTAGCTAACTTAGCTCTTGAGCTAAGTTAGCTTTTAAGCTAACGTATACACATACGGACCAGAGATTACATTCATGTTCACAGTCATCTTTCATGATGAGGCTGAAAAAGAGTTTACGGCTCTGCCTGCTGCCATTCGTGCAAAAATGGCCAGGCTACTCATGAAGCTGGAAGCAAACCCTCGCCAGCTACGCGAGCCAGATACCAAGCCGCTTGGAAACGGCCTTTTCGAAATACGTACAATGGGGGCAGATATCGCCCGCGGAATCTGGGTATATCAGAGTGGTGAA
>NZ_BAAALD010000297.1:0-557 GCF_039528095.1 Kitasatospora arboriphila | reverse complement strand
CTCCGTTCGCCATATTGCGGTGCCTGAGTCCACGGTGGTCGACTGGCAGGACCATATCCTTAATCTGCCTGACAGGGCGCGCTAAGCGCCGTCACGCTTTCTTCGCGTGGAACAGCCCGTTTTCACCGTCGGTTTCTTCCGCCACCCAGAAGTGAATATTGAAGCGGGCGTCGTCACTGAGTTCGACGCGGTGCCAGTACTGCGGCGGACTGGTAGCAAACTGCCCGGCATGAATCACGACTTTTTTCTCCGGCTCCGTCGCCTGTTCATTGGCAAAACCGTAATAGGTCACCGTTCCCTCCATGACGCACAGCTGGCCGAAGACGCCAGCCGCGGTGTTGTGGTGCCTCAGCAGGGCGGCAGGGACATTCTCTTTGGTAAAGAATGGGGTGGAGCGTTTAACTTTCCAGTCTGCGGGGATCAGTAAAGATGACATGTGAGCTCCTGTGGGGTTTTAAAAGATGTATTTAATATGCGCCTTTTGGTGGCTGTGGTCAACCATAGACATGAAACGATTCAGCGATGCGCAGGAGGCATAAAAAAACGCCCCGCAGGGC
>NZ_BAAALD010000296.1:0-557 GCF_039528095.1 Kitasatospora arboriphila | reverse complement strand
ATATAACCTGAGTTAAGGGTTTCTTTTATACTTTCTTCAATGCTCATTATAAATATTAGTGGATTATCATTTTTCTTCCCCCATGGGTTTCTAATTAATCCTTCGATGTACTCAGGTCCTTTGCGTCCTATTGCCTGCGCAATATTTTTTATTTCATCTGCGTGAGGGCTTTGTTGTACAGCTTTGTTTATGCCTGCTTGAGTGATTTTCAGAGACTCTACACCGTGTATGTTGTATGAGATAAAATGTAATAAATTAAGATGCAATGCAATTAATCCATTTTTGTTTACATCTGAGTATTTGGATAAAAAACGTAATGAAGTGTTAACTCTCCCTTGAAGCCTAACAATTGGGAGTGCTGCCTTGTATATTTCCTTCTCCGTTAAATACCGTTTAAAAAACATAATTCTCCGCCTCCGTATAGCGTGCCTATTTTATTTCGTCGTAAAACTTAGCTCTGAAATATTCCTTTAGAACCATCATGTCATTAATAATTGAATCTATCTCATCCATTTTTTCTTGGTATTCTTTTAATGGTGAAGGGAGCGGTAACTCAA
>NZ_BAAALD010000295.1:0-557 GCF_039528095.1 Kitasatospora arboriphila | reverse complement strand
AGCAGAATACGATCGAACTGCTCATTGCCACACCACTGCTCAGGGAAGCGGCCATCGCCCTGCTTGACTTCGGCTTTCATGCCCAGCCGTTTCAGGTTGTCATAGACGCGGGACAGACGCTGTTCATCAATATCCACCGCCATGACCTGAGACTGGGGGGCGACTTCCAGAATATGCGTCGTTTTCCCGCCCGGTGCCGCGCAGAGATCGAGGATGCGTTCGCCATTTTTCGGCTGCAGGTAGCGCATACAGCCCTGGGCCGAGGCGTCCTGAACGGTTACCCAACCTTCATCAAATCCTGGTAACGCGTGGACCGGGGCAGGGGTGGCCAGGCGTACGGCGTCCGGATAATCAGGGTGGGTAAAGCCCTCTAAACCGGCCTCGTTAAGCAGGGCAAGCCACTCATCCCGGGAATGATGGTTGCGGTTAACGCGCAGCCACATCGGCGGGCGCTGGTTGTTCGCCTCGACGATCTCCTGCCACTGCTCCGGCCAGGCCTGCTGCAGGCGTTTCAGCAGCCATTTGGGATGAAGATAGCGGTTTTCATGCTCAGCAAA
>NZ_BAAALD010000294.1:0-557 GCF_039528095.1 Kitasatospora arboriphila | reverse complement strand
GCGAGCCGGCAGTCCAGCCGCTGCAGGGCACGGACCAGGCGCTGGCGATCCTTGGCACCCGGCAGGCAGCCGACCACGCCCAGTCTGACCTGGCGGCTGCCGACGACGGTGACGTCCACGGTCGCGGCCCCGATGTCCGGCACCCGGTCACCGGCCGCCGGACGCACCTCGTACGGCAACACATGCGGCACGTACCCGATCGGCGCCCGCGTGAACGACCGCAACAACCGCGCCTGCGGCCCCATCGCAATACTGAACACCCGGTCCGCCGCACCCAGCCACGCCCGGCCCGCAGCCGTGAACCGCTTCAACCCGCCCCACGCATCCCCCTCCCAATACACCACCGCCGCACCCCGCGCCGCACCCACCACCGCCCGCACATCCCCCTCACCCGTCCCGAACGCATGCGGCGACTGCACGAACACCACCTCCGGCCGCACCTCACGCACCACCCCCACCATCGACCGCACCGCCCCCTCCCACCCCAACCGCCCCGCCAACTCCCGCGGAGCCAACGGCACATGCACCAACAACCCCTCCCCCGCCAACCGGCGGAA
>NZ_BAAALD010000293.1:0-558 GCF_039528095.1 Kitasatospora arboriphila | reverse complement strand
CTTCCTGCAAGTCGAAGGCGCTTCCATCGATAAGCAGGACCATGCGGCCAATCCGTGCGGCCAGATCGGCGAAACGGTTGATCTTGACGAAGCGGTGCAGAAGGCGCTGGAATTCGCGCGAAAAGACGGTAATACCCTGGTGATCGTCACCGCCGACCATGCGCATGCCAGCCAGATCATCCCGGCGGATAGCAAAGCCCCGGGGCTGACCCAGGGTCTGAACACGCACGATGGCGCGGTGATGGTGATGAGCTACGGCAACTCTGAGGAAGAGTCGATGGAGCACACCGGCACCCAACTGCGCATTGCGGCCTACGGTCCGCATGCGGCTAACGTCGTCGGCCTGACCGATCAGACCGACCTGTTCACGACCATGAAAGCTGCCCTGAGTCTCAAATAAGTCGCTGCCGGTGGCGAAATTGCGTCACCGGCTGGTTTTTTTTCTATCTGCGTCCAGACTTACAACGTTCCACTCACAGAAGGATGGTGCGATGAAAATAACTTTATTGATGACCCTACTGTTTGGCTTGATCTTTATCAGCGCGGTTGGCGCGGCAG
>NZ_BAAALD010000292.1:0-558 GCF_039528095.1 Kitasatospora arboriphila | reverse complement strand
GAATTCCTGCAGCTTTATCGTCCGGGAAATATCACTAACGGACTCACGCGTAAGCATAGCCTGATCTCGTCCATTGACCGATGCATCAACGAACGTCTTTGATTCAATCTCTCCGCTTAATACAACCGTTTTGACAAATTTGGCCTGCTTGCCGGATTTAAGAGTAAACGTTTTGACATCTCCGTCACCTTCAAGCATACGGGCAAACTCTGAATTGCTATTACCGAGAACTCGCCCACGAGCTAAAACCTTTTTCATTTAGACTCTCCCCGGATGTATTCAATGCGGTCAAAAACTGCTTTCGTAAACCGTTCTGCTTCAGTACGTGCCTTTTTCAACGCTTCAGCACTACCAGGGTATGAAACAGGGTTAGCACTAATAATAGTGTCAAAAGATTCACCACATCGTTCGAATCCATCCAAACGTGGCAGTGACGAGTCCAGAATATTACTTGCATACACTTCGCGGGCCAGGCTATGCGAAGTTTCGTGATCACGCTTATTAGTCATTTTTGACATGAAACCGATACTCGCGCTCAGGCGTGGTTCCACACCTTCG
>NZ_BAAALD010000291.1:0-559 GCF_039528095.1 Kitasatospora arboriphila | reverse complement strand
AGCTCATCAGAAGACATGGTTTTCAGGACATCCAGAGTCAGTAACGTTTTCATTTTCAGTCTCCTTATCGCCGCCCCGCAGGGCGGCGTCTCCGTTATCAGGCGGCGCAGGCCGGGTTGTTATGGTCGGTGGCGTCGCCGGCATCAGCGTCGGTATCGTTCTGACTTGTTGCCAGACTGAGTTCAGACTTTGCGGCAGGCTGTTTCTGATTGTCAGCACTGGTCATCCATTCCGGAACCCAACGGATTTTTGAGAGGAAGTGCTCTGCATGTTCAGCGGCATCCTTTTTCTTCATCTTCGCGGCGTCCTGTGCTGCGCCAGCCAGTCCGGTCTGAGAGAGTGCCTGTACAATGTGTGGCAGCTTCATGTGCGAGAAAAGGTTATCAGCCGTCGGTTTCCACCAGTCACGAAGGTCAAACTGAATGGCGTTTTCCACCCCATCCAGCGAACTCTGGTGTTTACGACCAAATTCATCCTTGCCCTGTACACCATCTATGGAACAGGCGGTGCAGAAAGCCATCAGTGCCATCAGGGTTGCGCCATCGAGCGTAAAGAAGGT
>NZ_BAAALD010000290.1:0-563 GCF_039528095.1 Kitasatospora arboriphila | reverse complement strand
CTGCCCGCGGACGCCGCCAAGGGCCGCGACGTGAAGGCGGCCGAGCTGATCGAGGTCGCCCACCGCGACGGGGTGCTGCGGATCGGGGCCCCCGCGGCGAAGAACCGGATCCTCGGCAACTCCGGCACCGTCGAGGTGACCGTCCACCTGCCCGCCGGCTCCCGCGTCGAGGCGACGGGCGCCGCCGCCGGGTTCCACGGCACCGGGCGGCTCGGCGAGGTCGCCGTCGAGATCGCGCAGGGCTCGGTCGAGCTCGACGAGGCGTCCGCCGCCCGCCTCACCCTGCAGTCCGGCGACGTCACCGTCGGCCGCCTCACCGGCCCCGCAGAGATCAGCACCCAGCAGGGCGACCTCCGGATCACCGAGGCCGTCCGCGGCGCCCTCGTGCTGCGCACCGGCTCCGGCGGGATCGAGGTCGGCGTCGCCCGCGGCGTCTCCGCCTCGCTGGACGCCGGCACCGCCTTCGGCCGGATCGCCAACTCCCTGAAGAACACCGACGGCGCCGAGGCCGCCGTGACCATCCGCGCGACCACCGCCGCCGGCGACATCACCGCCCGCAGCCT
>NZ_BAAALD010000289.1:0-565 GCF_039528095.1 Kitasatospora arboriphila | reverse complement strand
CCGCCTGGTGCGGACCCAGCGGCCTGGCCGCCCGCCTCGGCGGGGACGAGTTCGCCGCCGTCGCCCTCGACTCCGCCGACCGCCTCCCGCAGCTGCACGCCGCACTCCGCCGGCCGGTCGACCTCGACGGCCTGGTCCTCGACGTCAGCGCGTCCGTCGGGGCCTCCCGCCCCGCCGCCCTGCTCCTGACCGAGGCACTGTCCGCGGCCGACCGCGACATGTACACCCACAAGCCCGGCGGCCGGACCTCTCGCCGCCGCTAGCAGGACCGGTCCCCGGGTCGGCAAAAGCCGCCAAGCATCCCACCGCCCCGGGGACCGCAACCCCTCCACGGACCAACAGCCCACGAAGGAGACACCCATGATGCACCAGCACACCCGCACCCCGGGCCCGATCTGCCCCGCCTGCGACGGCTTCGCCCGCGCCGCCATCGCCACCGGCACCCGCCGCGCCGACGGCACCCGCCACACGATCCCGGTCGCCTGTCCCGCCTGCCGCGGCCTCGGCACCCTCCACCGCACCCCGGCCGCCGTCGTCCGCGCCTGATCCCGAACCGCCCCGCCCC
>NZ_BAAALD010000288.1:0-568 GCF_039528095.1 Kitasatospora arboriphila | reverse complement strand
TGGGCTGGGAGCACATCAACCTAACCGGCGATTACGTCTGGCGGCAGAGCCGCAGACTGGAAGACGGGAAGTTTCGGCCCTTACGGATGCCCGGAAAACCTTAGCGTACGATTTTTTCCGAATTCTGCGGTTCCCCCATATTGATTTTTTTAGGCTTTCTTCTGGTCGCATGTCAGGCAAACTATATCCGGGATGTTCAGGGTGGAACGGTGGCACCATCGTCCTCCTCTGAACTGACGGGGATCGCGGTTCAGTAGAAAAGATCAAAGGATCTTCTTGAGATCCTTTTTTTCTGCGCGTAATCTTTTGCCCTGTAAACGAAAAAACCACCTGGGGAGGTGGTTTGATCGAAGGTTAAGTCAGTTGGGGAACTGCTTAACCGTGGTAACTGGCTTTCGCAGAGCACAGCAACCAAATCTGTCCTTCCAGTGTAGCCGGACTTTGGCGCACACTTCAAGAGCAACCGCGTGTTTAGCTAAACAAATCCTCTGCGAACTCCCAGTTACCAATGGCTGCTGCCAGTGGCGTTTTGCGTGCTTTTCCGGGTTGGACTCAAGTGAACAGTTAC
>NZ_BAAALD010000287.1:0-573 GCF_039528095.1 Kitasatospora arboriphila | reverse complement strand
TCACCTCGTTCGTCACCTGGTCCTTCCCGATCGCGCTGGGCATCGCCATCGGTTCCCGGCTGTTCGCGCCCCGCATCAACCGCCTGCGCTCCCGCCTGCACGTCGCCTCGCCCCTGGAGTACCTCAAGAACCGCTACAACGTCCCCACCCAGCAGGCGCTCGCCTGGTCCGGCATGCTGCTGAAGATCGTGGACGTGGGCGCCAAGTGGGCGGCCATCGCCACCCTGTTGTCCGTCTTCACCGGCGTCACCCTCAACCAGGGCATCCTCATCACCGGCCTGATCACCGCGATCTACTGCACCATCGGCGGCCTGTGGGCGGACGCGCTGACCGAACTGGGCCAGTTCGTCATTCAGTTGCTCGCCGGCCTGTCCATGTTCGTCGCGGTCGTGCTCAAACTGGACCACAAGGGCATCGGCTTCCTCGGCGCCTGGGACGAGCCCGCGCTGCACGGCCACGGAAAGCCCCTGGTCGGCCCGTACGGGACGGTGTTCCTGCTGGCCTTTTTGTTCATCAAGCTCTTCGAGTACAACGGCGGCATGCTCAACCAGGCCCAGCGCTACATGGCGACGG
>NZ_BAAALD010000286.1:0-576 GCF_039528095.1 Kitasatospora arboriphila | reverse complement strand
TAATAAACACTGGTGCTTCAACCTCAACTAAACGCCGGTTCTTTACGATGTTCGCTGATTTGTCGCTCTATTGTTAAAAAGTATTAGTACAACATAGCATTAACCGACACTTTATGATGGAGTGAAGGGCATACAAGGGTCATGGAATGAAGGAAAACGTATGAGATCGGGTCGCTTTATTGGCGTTATGTCTGGTACCAGCCTGGATGGTATCGATGTCGTTTTGGCCACCATTACTGAAAACATGGTGGCGCAGCAGGCTAGTCTCACCTGGCCCATTCCACACGCGATAAAAGAGGAGATTCTGGCGATTTGCCAGGGGCAGTCGCTGACCCTTTCGCAGCTAGGTCGTCTGGACACCCGTCTGGGACGGCTGTTTGCCGATGCCGTACTGGCGCTGATGCGCCAGGAAAGTCTCAAACCCACCGACGTCATCGCCATCGGCTGCCATGGACAGACCGTATGGCATGAACCGCAGGGAGAGGCTCCGCATACCCTGCAAATTGGTGACAACAACCAGATCGCCGCCCACACCGGGATAACCGTAGTGGGGGATTTTCGTCGCCGGGATATGGC
>NZ_BAAALD010000285.1:0-582 GCF_039528095.1 Kitasatospora arboriphila | reverse complement strand
GGTATATGGCCACAGCGCCATGCTGGCTTTCAGGCTGCTGCCGGAAGAGGGGCTGCGTTGGCTGATTCGATGGCCCGACGCGTTAAAGGCGCTTTCGATGTTTCTTGCCGGGTATCGGGCGCAATCAGGCGTAGTAGGGGCAATAGTTTTACAAGCCGGGGAGGGCAGCGATAAAACGCCGCCAGTCACACCATCCGCGTTGCCAGAAGCTTGTCCTGATTCAGCTTTTGACGATTACGCCACTTTCTTACAACAGGCACCGCCGCCCTGTGAATATGTTGAAAATATTCCCGATGATTTACCGTCTTTTATGGAGAATGTGGAAGGAGCCGATCTTTCTTCTGAACCGGCATTGTGCCGCTTTCATCCTGCTGGTGAGTTGTTTATTGACTGGCTCAGACAATCTATACAGCAGAAAAAAACGATAGCCAATGAGCCGGATGGTCACGTATATGTGATCGCGGGGGCTGTATTCCTGAAAACTCCGTCAATTTTTCATAGGTTTATGGCGGAACAGAGGGAGGCACTGCGACCATTAAAAATAGACAACTGGCGTGATGTTCAGCGCCAGTTTGAAAAAAT
>NZ_BAAALD010000284.1:0-583 GCF_039528095.1 Kitasatospora arboriphila | reverse complement strand
GGTAGAGCAACTGACTTGTAATCAGTAGGTCACCAGTTCGATTCCGGTAGTCGGCACCATAACAATTTGGGTGGGGTTCCCGAGCGGCCAAAGGGAGCAGACTGTAAATCTGTCGTCATCGACTTCGAAGGTTCGAATCCTTCCCCCACCACCACTTTCTGGCGACGCTTTGCGGAGCCGGAGTTGGTTGGGTAAACTAATCAGCTCAATACTAAAGAGAGCAGTCTCTTTAGTATTACAGAAAGAACTGGGTAGCCGAGTTTCAGGATGCGGGCATCGTATAATGGCTATTACCTCAGCCTTCCAAGCTGATGATGCGGGTTCGATTCCCGCTGCCCGCTCCAGACGTGCTGATATGGCTCAGTTGGTAGAGCGCACCCTTGGTAAGGGTGAGGTCCCCAGTTCGACTCTGGGTATCAGCACCACTTCTTTTCTCTCCTTCCCTGTTTCTCTTCTGTTATGTTCATTCAACAAGTCGGGCATGTTGCCTGGTTGATGTGGTGATATCACCGATTTATCCGTGTCTTAGAGGGACAATCGATGTCTAAAGAAAAGTTTGAACGTACAAAACCGCACGTTAACG
>NZ_BAAALD010000283.1:0-586 GCF_039528095.1 Kitasatospora arboriphila | reverse complement strand
CTTGGCTCAACACGTATTAAAGCGTGTCTCACAGATGCTGCGGGTCAGGTCCTTGCAGCGGGCACCCACGAGTGGTCGACCACGTTCAACGGAACCCACTGGACGTATGACCTTACCGAAGTGTGGGGCGGTGTCCAACGGGCTTACGCAGAACTCGTGGCTGCAGCAAAGCGAAGCCTCGGGGTCGCACCGAAGACCTTTGCCGCACTTGGGGTTTCCGCGATGATGCACGGCTATCTTGTGTTCGATGAGGCAGACGAGCTGCTCGTGCCATTTCGTACTTGGCGCAATACGAATACGGGCGGGGCGGCCGCTTTACTCACCCAGCGTTTCGGGGTGAATGTACCTTTGAGGTGGTCCATCGCGCACCTCGGTCAGGCGGTCCTTGATGATGAACCGCACGTACCTCGAGTTGCGTTTATGACAACGCTGGCCGGCTACGTTCACTGGCGGCTAAGCGGCGAGCGGGTGCTGGGGATTGGTGACGCATCTGGACTATTCCCGATTGCAGAAGGGAGTCGCGAGTTTGACCCCAGAATGATCCGAGAATTTGATGAGTTCTCTGCCTCCCTCAGACTGCCTGGTG
>NZ_BAAALD010000282.1:0-588 GCF_039528095.1 Kitasatospora arboriphila | reverse complement strand
ATCAACTTCGGCATTGGTTTGCTTATTTTGTATTGCTGATAATTCATCAGCAGATGCAATTTCCCCCGTCTGGGAAACAGCTTCTTTTTTCTCTGCTGTATCAGTGCGCTCTGTCATCAGCATACCTTTCTCATAGGCAAGAACGGCAGCCAATACATCAGTCGTATTACCGACTAACATGCCATCACTCATTACAAGGCAGCGATCTGCATATTCTAATATGCTACCTGTGGAATGCGTGACCATAATGATGGTTGTTCCTTTTTGTTTAAGCATTTCCATGCGCTTAAAGCACTTATATTGAAAACCAATATCACCTACAGCCAATGCTTCATCAACAATCAGTATTTCGGGATCAATACATGCCTGAACAGCAAATGCCAGACGTACATACATACCACTGGAATAGGTCTTTACCGGTTGATCAATAAAATCACCAATGTCAGCAAAATCTAATATCTCTTGAAATTTCTTATCAATTTCCGACTTACTTAAACCTAATACGCTACCATTTAGATATACATTATCGCGGCCCGAAAACTCTGGGTTAAAACCAGCTCCCAACTCAAGTAACGCAGCCACTCGGCC
>NZ_BAAALD010000281.1:0-588 GCF_039528095.1 Kitasatospora arboriphila | reverse complement strand
ACACCCCCCGACTGCCCCCCCCCCCCCCCGCCCCCCCCCCCCCCCCCGCCGGGGTCGGCGCCCTGGAGCGGCGGACCGGCGGTGACGCCTTCTTCCTCACCGAGCTCCTCCGGTCACCGCAACCGATGCCGGCCGGCGTCCGCGCAGCCGTCGCCGCCCGCCTCGACACCCTCGCGGCCGAGACCCGCCGGGCCGTCCGGACGGCCGCCGCCCTCGGCACCCGCTTCCCGCTCGGCACCCTCGCCCGCACCCTCGGCAGCGCCCCCGCCGACCTCCGGCCCCGGCTCGCCGAGGCCGTCGCCGCAGGACTGCTCGCCGACCTCGGCCCGGACACCGCCGCCTTCCGCCACGACCTGCTCCGCGAGGCCGTCCAGGACACCGTCCCGGCCGCCGACCGCCCCGCACTCCACCGGCGGATCGCCGACGCCCTCGCCGGCGACACCCGTGCCGACCCCGCCGAGACCGCCCGCCACCTGCTGCTCGCCGGCCCCGAACCGCGCCGCCCGGCCGCCGCCGAGGCCCGCCGGGCCGGCGACCCGGCCGCCGCCCTGCTCGCCTTCGAGGACGCCGCCCACTGGTACCGGCGCA
>NZ_BAAALD010000280.1:0-592 GCF_039528095.1 Kitasatospora arboriphila | reverse complement strand
AGGCGCTTCACCTGCATTTACCATGTAGTTTATCAGAACGCGCACCTGTTCGGGGGAAATCCATTCCACCATTACCCGGGGTAGCCTGTCCAGCAGTTCCATCATGTCCCGCTGGCGGATATGTTTCATCAGCAGGGTCAGTGCGGCCATCCGTCTGTGGTTCATTATCTCATCATCATCGATGACGGTGACATCAACCAGCGGGAATCCTGTCGTGTATACTTTTCCGGCCTGTTCCGGGTTACTGAAACAATCCAGCCAGTTCGTGGAGAACGGGTACGGACTCCGGCTGCCGTGGTAAAACAGAACCGGGATGACCAGCGGCAGTTTTTTATGACCCGCTTCAAGATGACGTTGCATGGCGGCGACAGCATATCTGAGCTGACGAAAGGCCATATTTTTATCCGCCGAACTCTGGTGTTCCAGAAGCAGATGGATGTACCCGTCATCGCCGGTGGTGGTTTTCATGCTCCAGAGAATGTCGCTGACGTACTGACGTAAGTCGTCCTCAACGAAGGTACCGGACTCCAGCTTCAGCGTGGTCAAATCGCACAGCGCGCGTAATTCAGCCGGGAGATGTAACATCATGAAG
>NZ_BAAALD010000279.1:0-594 GCF_039528095.1 Kitasatospora arboriphila | reverse complement strand
AGACTTTTCTTAATTTTAGAAAATATTCTGCGGTAAGTCGCAACAACTTTGCAGAGGCGTATGAAAGGGGACAGGGGGAAAAATGCGGATTAAACCTGACGATAACTGGCGTTGGTATTACGATGAAGAGCACGACCGCATGATGCTCGATCTGGCCAATGGCATGTTATTTCGCTCGCGCTTCGCCCGGCGCATGCTGACTCCGGATGCCTTTGCCCCTTCTGGATTTTGCGTTGATGACGCCGCGCTCTATTTCTCTTTTGAAGAAAAATGTCGCGATCTCGAGCTATCGAAAGAGCAGCGGGCGGAATTAGTCCTTAACGCGCTCACCGCCATCCGTTTTCTCAAACCGCAGATGCCGAAAAGCTGGCACTTTATCGCCCATACCCATCACTGGCAGCCGAGCGGCGGCGACGCCGCCTGCGTTTGGCTGAGCGATACCGGCGAGCAGGTGAATTTACTGGTGGTGGAGCCGGGCCATAACGCCGCGCCCTGTCTGTTGGCTCAGCCGGGTCTCACCCTTGCCGGCCGCGTCATGCAGCTGGGCGATGTCATAAAAATCATGAATGACAGACTGCAGCCGGCGCAGAGCGC
>NZ_BAAALD010000278.1:0-596 GCF_039528095.1 Kitasatospora arboriphila | reverse complement strand
TCTTTAAATAATTTAACCGATTCAGCTCCGGGGATTTTATTTTTCGTTTTCACAATGTCTTTTATTTGATAATTAAATGTTAAACAATTGTTCTAATTTGTGGGTGGTTATGCCCATTAGCCGCTAAGCACTCCTTTTCTTATCCCTTTCGTTATCAATCCCGCGAAAATCAGGCTTTCCAAGGGATTAAGTAACACTACGTTACATATGTGACAAACCAAGCAGAAGCCGCTAACACAGAACTGACAGAGATCCAATCATGTTTACAGTAATGCAACCTTACCGTAAAATGCCCATACACTTTAAACGCCACCAGATCCCGTGGAATTGAGGTCGTTCAATGAGACTCAGGAAATACAATAAAAGTTTGGGATGGATGTCATTAATCGCAGGTACTGTATTACTCAGTGGTTGTGATTCTGCACTCCTTGACCCAAAAGGACAGATTGGACTGGAGCAACGCTCTTTGATCCTGACGGCCTTCGGCCTGATGATGATTGTCGTTATTCCCGCCGTCTTGATGGCAGTAGGATTTGCCTGGAAGTATCGCGCGAGCAATAAAGATGCGAAGTATAGCCCGAACTGGTCACACTCCA
>NZ_BAAALD010000277.1:0-601 GCF_039528095.1 Kitasatospora arboriphila | reverse complement strand
GGGCAGCATATTTTCGTCTGGACCGGACGTGCCGCCACGCCTCTGCAGGAGGAGCTGCTCAGCCACTGGCAGGAGCAGGGCTTCAGCATCCATTTTCACGGCCAAAATTAAGCGCCCCGATCCGTGGTGCGGATCAGGGCTTGAGTGCTGGGTTACAGGTGAATCTGGCTCCAGGATTTGAACGTTTCGCTGCGGCTGATATTAAAAAAATCGGTTCTACCGCTGCAGCCGAGCTTTTTAATCAGATTCAGCCGGATTTGATAAATGGTTTTTATATGCAGGTTTAGCGACCGGCCAATGCTGGCGACCGCTTCGCCATTGCTGATAAGTTGAATAACTTTCTTTTCCCGCTCGGTAAACTGCACCGAGGCGCCTGGCGCCGGATGGGTTTTGTAATAGCGGGTGGGTTGATGCAGAAATATCTTTAACTCTTCCGGCGTCGAGTTGGCCGGTAAGCGCAGCATAGGCAG
Organism: Kitasatospora arboriphila; assembly: GCF_039528095.1. Classification (NCBI taxonomy): domain Bacteria; kingdom Bacillati; phylum Actinomycetota; class Actinomycetes; order Kitasatosporales; family Streptomycetaceae; genus Kitasatospora; species Kitasatospora arboriphila. Next base: position 131 of record NZ_BAAALD010000277.1, on the reverse strand, counting down.
TTCACTAAGAAAATTAAGATCGTTGCCTTCGGTTAACAGAATAAATAATGTATCCCGCCGATTATAGTTGTGCTGCAGTACCGCGAAATAATTGTCGCTGGTGAAGAAAACATGTTTTTTGCGGAAGTAAG
>NZ_BAAALD010000276.1:0-608 GCF_039528095.1 Kitasatospora arboriphila | reverse complement strand
CTTTAGCTCAACATCGCCATGCTCGTTCTTCTGCTCAGAAGGTTCGCCTTGTAGCTGACCTGATTCGCGGTAAGAAAGTGTCGCAGGCCCTGGATATTCTGACCTACACCAACAAAAAAGCTGCTGTACTGGTCAAGAAGGTACTGGAATCTGCCATTGCTAACGCTGAACACAACGATGGCGCCGACATTGATGATCTGAAAGTTGCGAAAATTTTCGTAGACGAAGGCCCGAGCATGAAGCGCATTATGCCGCGTGCTAAAGGTCGTGCAGATCGCATCCTGAAGCGCACCAGCCACATCACTGTGGTTGTGTCCGATCGCTGAGACTCTGGAGACTAGCAATGGGTCAGAAAGTACATCCTAATGGTATTCGCCAACACCAAAGAATTCGCTGACAACCTGGACAGCGATTTTAAAGTACGTCAGTTCCTGACTAAAGAACTGGCTAAAGCGTCTGTATCTCGCATCGTTATCGAGCGTCCGGCTAAGAGCATCCGTGTGACCATTCACACCGCTCGCCCGGGTATCGTTATCGGTAAGAAAGGCGAAGACGTAGAAAAACTGCGCAAGGTCGTAGCGGATATCGCTGGCGTACCTGCACAGATC
>NZ_BAAALD010000275.1:0-609 GCF_039528095.1 Kitasatospora arboriphila | reverse complement strand
GACGTCACGCTGCTCGAAAGGGTCCTCAGTGGACTTCGCAAGCTCTAACGCGGCCGCCCCCAGCCGCGCCACCACCTCCGCGAAGATCGTCGTCGCCGGCGGCTTCGGAGTCGGCAAGACCACCCTCGTCGGCGCCGTCTCCGAGATCAACCCCCTGCGCACCGAAGCCGTCATGACCAGCGCCAGCGCCGGCATCGACGACCTCACCCACACCGCGGGCAAGACCACGACCACCGTCGCCATGGACTTCGGCCGCATCACCCTCGACGAAGACCTCATCCTCTACCTGTTCGGCACCCCCGGACAGGACCGCTTCTGGTTCATGTGGGACGACCTCGTCCGCGGAGCCATCGGCGCCGTCGTCCTCGTCGACACCCGCCGCCTCGCCGACTGCTTCCCCGCCCTCGACTACTTCGAGAACTCGGGCCTGCCCTTCGTCGTCGCCCTCAACGGCTTCGACGGACACCAGGCCCACACCCCCGACGAGGTCCGCGAAGCACTCCAACTCGGCCCCGACACCCCCATCATCACCCTCGACGCCCGACGCCGGGACAGCGCCAAGAGCGCCCTCATCACCCTCGTCGAGCACGCCCTCCTGGCCCGCCTCCG
>NZ_BAAALD010000274.1:0-611 GCF_039528095.1 Kitasatospora arboriphila | reverse complement strand
CGAACATCACCACATCGTCGTTTTGACCAATGACCCCGGTTTCTTTGGCCCACTTCACTGCTTCACTGTGCGCCTGGTAGGAGCTGGAATACAGTTTCGGATCAAATTTCACCTCGCGTCCATCAGCCAGATAGATGATGCCTGCGTGATCGTCGTAAACATGAAGATTCTGTTGCATTCGACATTCCCCCTGTAGCTTGTCGTCAAAGCCAACTGACACCAGAAGACTTTGAGGACAAGCCACAGAGGCTTGACCAGAAAGAGAGGGGTTGCCCCCTCCCTTTGCGTTGACTATCAGCAGTAACCGAACGATTCAGCGATTCTCACGAAAGGACGAGAGATTGCCCAACCAGCAGGGATACACAAAGCGATGATAGCGATTTCCATGATGTTGCTCCTAAGCAAAAAGGGGCAACATCCCCGTCGGGGTATGGTTGCCCCGATGGGTTTGAAAGTGTCGAAGATTACTCAGCGACAGTTATTACCAAACAAGTTCCTTGCCCTTACGAAGGTAAGTCGGGATTTCGAGATAATCCCAGTCAGGTTCTTGTTTAGCGACTTCTTGAACTTGAGTTACCTCAGGTTCAACGACTGCTTTGGCTTGTTCAGCC
>NZ_BAAALD010000273.1:0-617 GCF_039528095.1 Kitasatospora arboriphila | reverse complement strand
ATCTTAACGCCATGTAGAGAGGCTGGTTGATGAAAATCTTAGTCATTGAAGACGATGCGCTGCTGTTGCAGGGGTTAATTCTGGCGATGCAAAGTGAAGGATACGTGTGCGACGGCGTCTCCACCGCGCACGAAGCCGCGCTATCGCTGGCCAGCAATCATTACAGCCTGATCGTGCTGGATCTCGGCCTGCCGGATGAAGACGGGCTGCATTTTCTCTCCCGCATGCGGCGGGAGAAAATGACCCAGCCGGGGCTGATCCTCACCGCCCGCGATACGCTTGAGGATCGCATTAGCGGTCTCGATACCGGGGCGGATGACTACCTGGTAAAACCCTTTGCCCTGGAGGAACTCAATGCGCGCATTCGCGCCCTGCTCCGCCGGCATAACAACCAGGGCGATAATGAAATCAGCGTCGGCAATCTGCGCCTTAACGTCACTCGCCGCCTGGTGTGGCTGGGTGAAACGGCGCTGGATCTTACGCCGAAAGAGTATGCCCTGCTGTCGCGACTGATGATGAAAGCCGGTAGCCCGGTGCATCGCGAGATCCTCTACAACGACATTTACAGCTGGGACAACGAGCCGGCGACCAATACCCTGGAAGTGCATATTCACAAC
>NZ_BAAALD010000272.1:0-622 GCF_039528095.1 Kitasatospora arboriphila | reverse complement strand
CCCCAGCGTGGTTTGCGCGACGTTGCTTCCGTCACCAGCCTTCTGCACCAGCGCGCCATTGTAGGTAATGCAGTAATCACCCGGCTGCTCCATATGCAGCTCTTTCAAATAGCTGTGGACGCCAGCGTAAGGGCGACCGGTGGTCAGCACCACGTTAACACCGCGCTCGCGCGCCGCGGCGATGGCGGCTTTCACCGCTGGAGAGATGGTATGGTCGGGCAGCAGCAGCGTGCCGTCCATATCGATTGCAATCAGTTTAATAGCCATAGGGTCCCCGGGTAAGATGAGTCTCCCCTCATGCTAACGCGATTCCGCTCAAAAAACAGTAAAAGTGTCGGCCAGAAAGGGGGATGGAACCACAGCAGCGGATTCCTCTTTTAGCGGCAAAAGAAAAGCCCGATCGCGCGATGCGACCGGGCTTATACATCCTGTTGCCCCGGTAAAACTCGTTACCGGGAAACATGCGGCTTAAATATCGATATTCGCCGCTTTCAGGGCATTCTCTTCGATAAACGCGCGACGCGGCTCAACGGCATCACCCATCAGGGTGGTGAACAGCTGATCGGCAGCGATGGCATCCTTGACGGTCACGCGCAGCATGCGACGGCTGTCCGGATCCATG
>NZ_BAAALD010000271.1:0-629 GCF_039528095.1 Kitasatospora arboriphila | reverse complement strand
ATGCTGCGGATCTGCAGAAACACTGTACGTCGTGTTGCCCGGCGGTGGTGTTTCTGAATGAAGACTGTTTCGTGCATGATGATGAAAGTAATGGCATTATTCGCCAGATCATTACGCAAAACCCGGCGACGCTGTTTGTTATCTTTATGTCGCTGGCGAACATCCATTTTGACCGCTATTTGCGGGTACGGAAGAATCTGCTAATCAGTTCAAAATCGATAACCCCAAAAGACCTTGATGTTATTCTGGTTAATTATCTTAAATACAAAAACACCAGTGTAGGGCAGTTAACTTTACCGACATTGTCACTGAGTAAAACAGAATCAAATATGCTGCAAATGTGGATGGCCGGGCATGGTACTTCGCAAATCTCAACGCAAATGAACATCAAAGCGAAGACGGTATCGTCGCATAAAGGCAATATTAAAAAGAAAATACAAACGCATAATAAGCAGGTGATTTATCATATCGTTCGGCTGACCGAAAACATCACCTCCGGTATTCAGGTAAATATGCGCTGAAACAAACTGGCGGCGCTCCCGCCAGTTCAGTTTTACGAGACCTCTTTTTCCACGAAAATCCCATCCGGGTGGCCTATTTCATTAAAAAACCAGATCCCCAGAGGATAG
>NZ_BAAALD010000270.1:0-637 GCF_039528095.1 Kitasatospora arboriphila | reverse complement strand
CCCCTGCATCTGTTTACAGATGAGTCCAGACTGGACCGCCGCCTGCAGGGACTCGGCCTGGGTAGCTGGATCACGCAGCAGTTTGTTCTCTGGGCCAGAGGCCTTCCGCCAGCAACCCTGGTTTTGCCGATTGAAATTTCCCGGGTTGATGAAGAAAACGAAGAAAACAAGATCCGGAGGGACAGGCTGTGGCACGCAATGGGTTTCCGGTTCCCGGCGGGGGAAACCAGCTCAATGCCGCTGCGGGCAGACGAACTGCAGTTGCCACGGGGCAGGTGCTCAACGCTCCGGGTGGAGCCCCTGGTATCCGCGGTACGCCGGCTGGAAGACTGTTATCGCGGGCTGCAGGAAAAAATCGTGCAGCTCGAAGGCAAAAAACGGTCGCAAAAACAGTTAATTACTTCACTTAAGAATCGTCCATTTTATCATCTGTTGCACAGGAAAGAGGGCCAGCTCCCGGACGAGAAATGTCACGCCCTGCCGCTGCGGGCAGAAAAACTGTCTCTGCCGCAGAGCGGGGATTCAGACCTGGAGGTGGCGCAACGGGCAACCGGGGTCATCCGGCTGGCTACCCTGTGTGCTCAGTCGCAGAAAAGAATCCTGGAGCTGGAAAGGGAGCTTGCCTCGCAAAGTGAGG
>NZ_BAAALD010000269.1:0-640 GCF_039528095.1 Kitasatospora arboriphila | reverse complement strand
TGAAGCGCCAACGCTGAACCCTCTGATGCTAAGCCCGTGAAGCCGCCCCGGATCCTTCGGGTGAAGGGGAGTGGTGGAGCCGGCGGCCCAAGGTGGTAGTAGGTGAGCGATGGGGTGACGCAGGAAGGTAGTCCAGCCCGGGCGGTGGTTGTCCCGGGGTAAGGGTGTAGGACGTCACGTAGGCAAATCCGCGTGACACATAGTCTGAGACCTGATGCCGAGCCGATTGTGGTGAAGTGGATGATCCTATGCTGTCGAGAAAAGCCTCTAGCGAGTTTCATGGCGGCCCGTACCCCAAACCGACTCAGGTGGTCAGGTAGAGAATACCGAGGCGTTCGGGTGAACTGTGGTTAAGGAACTCGGCAAAATGCCCCCGTAACTTCGGGAGAAGGGGGGCCAGCCCCGGTGAAGAGTCTTGCACTCCGAGCTGGGGGTGGCCGCAGAGACCAGCGAGAAGCGACTGTTTACTAAAAACACAGGTCCGTGCGAAGCCGTAAGGCGATGTATACGGACTGACGCCTGCCCGGTGCTGGAACGTTAAGGGGACCGGTTAGTCCGATTTCGGTCGGGCGAAGCTGAGAACTTAAGCGCCAGTAAACGGCGGTGGTAACTATAACCATCCTAAGGTAGCGAAATTCCT
>NZ_BAAALD010000268.1:0-648 GCF_039528095.1 Kitasatospora arboriphila | reverse complement strand
CGCTGGAGCGCTCGATCGTCGCCGAGGCCCGCGCCATGCTCGACGCCGGCCGCACCGGCACCGTCGTCCTCGCCCTCGACGGCCGCCCCTGCGACCCCACCGACCAGGGCACCGTCACCGTCTTCGTCGAGTCCTACGTCCCCGCCCCCCGCATGATCGTCTTCGGCGCCATCGACTTCGCCGGCGCCGTCGTCCGCATCGGCAAGTTCCTCGGCTACCACGTCACCGTCTGCGACGCCCGCCCCGTCTTCGCCACCCACCGCCGCTTCCCCGACGCCGACGAGATCGCCGTCGACTGGCCGCACCGCTACCTCGACACCCAGCACCACCGCATCGACGGCCGCACCGTCCTGTGCGTCCTCACCCACGACGCCAAGTTCGACATCCCCCTGCTGGAGCGCGCCCTACGCCTGCCCGTCGGCTACATCGGCGCCATGGGATCACGCCGCACCCACCACGACCGCAACACCCGCCTGCGCGAGACCGGCCTCACCGAGGCGGAGATCGCCCGCCTCCGCTCCCCCATCGGCCTCGACCTCGGCGCCCGCACCCCCGAAGAGACCGCCGTCTCCGTCGCCGCCGAAATCGTCGCCCACCGCCGCGGCGGCAGCTGCCTGCCCCTCTCCGCCGGCGACGGCCCCATCCACC
>NZ_BAAALD010000267.1:0-652 GCF_039528095.1 Kitasatospora arboriphila | reverse complement strand
CCCAAGGGGTCTACTTGGAGACCTGCTCGCTCGCCGAGCTCCGTGCGGCACAGCTGCACACCGTGCACAGTCTGACCCTGAGGGACACCTCCTGCGGGCGCATCCGGCTGACCGAGGCCAAGATCGATGGGCGGCTGGTACTGCGCGGGGCCACGGTGGCGCCGGCCGGAGATGTGAAGTACGCCCTTGACCTGGCTGGAGTTTCGATCGGCGCCTACGCCTCGTTCTCCGACCTGACGGTTGCGGGAACCACACATCTCACCGGAGCTCACATTGGTGGCCGGCTCAGCCTCCGAGGAGCACAGCTTCGGAACCGAGGCGGGCAGGCGCTGCTGGCCCTCGATCTGGAGGTGCGGGAGACTGCACTGCTCGACCGGGGATTCGTCTCCGAAGGCAGCGTCGATCTCACCGGCTCGGTCATCGGCGGGTCGCTCGAGCTCAGTGGTGGCACCTTCGAACACGCTGGGGCCACACCCGCGTTGGACCTGGCCAGGATCACCATCAAACAGAACATGCTCTGCCAGGACGGATTCACCGCGCGCGGGCGGGTGCTGCTCGCAGGGGCGACCATCAGCGGGAACCTCATGTGCGACGGCGGCCAGTTCCTCCACCCCTCGGACACGGCGATCGATGCCGCTGGCCTCACCGTCGG
>NZ_BAAALD010000266.1:0-652 GCF_039528095.1 Kitasatospora arboriphila | reverse complement strand
CGCCGTCCTCACCCCCGCCCTCCGGGCAGAACTGCAGGGCAGCCTGCTGCACTGAATTCCCGACCCCCGCAATGCGCCCGGCCCGCCCGGCCGGGCGCACCGACCATCGGCCGCCCCCGGGTGGCCGACCGCCCCAGCCGGCACCGACCGGCTGGAACCCCGCTGCGAACGGCGGCAGCACGAGGAGGACCTATGACCCCGCCCCCGACACCGGCCGGCTCGTACGGCAACGGGTACGGCAGTGGCTACGGCGGCCAGCAGGCCGGCGGCTACGGTGGGCAGCAGCAGTCCGGCGGCTACGAGCAGCAGCCGCTCGTCCGTCCGTACGCGATGACCGGCGGCCGTACCCGGCCGCGGTACCAGCTGGCGATCGAGGCGCTGATCTCGACCACCGGCTCGGCCGAGCGCTCCGGCGGTCTGCTGCCCGAGCACGCCCGGATCGTCGGACTCTGCCGCGAGGTCAAGTCCGTCGCGGAGATCTCGGCCCTGGCCGGTGTCCCGCTCGGTGTCGCCCGTATTCTCGTCGCCGACCTGGCCGAGGCCGGCCTGGTCACCATCCACCAGCCCGCTGCCGCGGGCGAGTCCGGCGGTGCGCCTGACGTCACGCTGCTCGAAAGGGTCCTCAGTGGACTTCGCAAGCTCTAACGCGGCC
>NZ_BAAALD010000265.1:0-655 GCF_039528095.1 Kitasatospora arboriphila | reverse complement strand
CGGAAGAGGCCTATGGCCAGCGCTGGCTGTCGACCCAGGAAACCAACGCCTTGTTCCTTGCCGGACGTACGCTGGCGGACCTGCCGGGCAGCTGGCAGGCGAAAACCTCGCTGCAGGCGGAGCCGTAGGCCGGCGACAAAGCGCAAACCCGCAACCTCGACGGCGATCGGCTGGCGGCGCTGCAGGTGAGTAATACCGGCAGTCAGCCGCTGTGGCTGCGCCTCGATAGCAGCGGTTATCCGCAAAGCGCGCCACAGCCGGGAGGCAACGTGTTGGGGATTGAACGCGCTATTTTCGATACCCACGGCCAGCAGAAATCGCTGACCTCGCTGCGCAGCGGCGAACTGGTGCTGGTCAAGCTGGAGGTGACCGCCAAACGTAACGTTCCTGACGCGCTGGTGGTTGATCTGTTGCCAGCCGGTCTGGAGCTGGAAAACCAGAATCTGGCCAACAGCAGCGCCAGCCTGCAGGAGAATGGCGACGCGGTGCAAAACCTGCTTAACCAGATGCAGCAGGCGGATATTCAGCATATCGAGTTCCGCGATGACCGTTTCGTCGCCGCCGTCGCTGTCAATGAAGGCCAGCCGGTGACGCTGGTCTATCTGGCGCGGGCGGTGACGCCGGGCACTTATCAGGTCCCGCAGCCGCAGGTGGA
>NZ_BAAALD010000264.1:0-657 GCF_039528095.1 Kitasatospora arboriphila | reverse complement strand
CAGCAAAACCGGAAAACCAAAGTTTAGTGCTGCCGAACTGGTAGGCGCACTCGCAGGAATCGCAGAGCTACCGCGCAACCATCCAAAATGGCAGGAATGGGAAAAACGCGGGAAAGAGCTACTCACCAAAGACAGTGCGTAAGAGCCTCCGTTCACGTTCCGGTTCCCTGGTGCTTCCTCGCTCATTCGCTCGCTACGCTCGGTCATGAGACTGCGGCGAGCACGACCACCTCAATCATACCGTAAGCCGCACCATTGCTGGGCTGAAAGGAGAAAACCGCCGGAAAGCCCGCTGCTCAAAAAAACGCCGAAAGAAGGTGTTATCTGATATAGGCTTGTTCATGCACCCAAAATTAACAAAAAAATAACAAAACAGGGGGGGAGATGTGTTCTTTTTGTTAATTAAATTTTAATTATTTGTTTGCTCAGTAGCCATTCTACAGAGCTATCCATCCAGCGTCGAACAGTCCAACGGCTAACACCAACCGCCTCTGCAATATCTTCTGTTGAGGCTCCCAAGATGTACATATCAAGCGCCCTACGACGCTTGTCATCGTTAGCAGTCCATCGAACAGCGGCGCTTTTTTTCCCTTTGTCCGACTGATTTGCTGATGAATTGGCCTTACCGCCCTTGCGACCTCGTGCGGCTTGAATTTC
>NZ_BAAALD010000263.1:0-666 GCF_039528095.1 Kitasatospora arboriphila | reverse complement strand
CAAAGAAGTAGCCCGCGGCGTTGGACATAATTTGTTTGCCGAAGCGCTGCAGCTGCTCGCTGTTGATAAATGAGAACGACCCCAGGTACGCATCGATGCCGCCGCAGCCGGCGTTAATATCCGGCAGGGTCATGCTGACCAGCTGGATCGTTTTCACCTGCGTTCTGGCATACAGCGAACCGCCAGAGGCATAACCCGCCGCCTGCCCCTGCCAGACCTGTGGCTGGCTGGTATTGGACGCAAAGCCAAGCTTATTGAAGAATTGGTTCATGTCGCCATTCACGTCGGCGGCGGCACTAAATGACAGGCCAAGCGCGGCACCGCAGAAGAGTGACAGAAGTTTAATTCGCATCCTGTCCTCCATTACGCACAGCATTCTTTTTAACTCTGTCATTTCTCAGAATAAAAAGGGTCTTAAGGTGATAACTGAAAAAATTGCGGATTGCTAATGTCACTCCGGCAACAAAGAACCCCACCCCAACAGCGATCAGCGCATAAGGGATGGCGTACATCATAATATTCCACAGGTCTTTTACTCGCAGGTCACCGCTGGCTATCCAGTCATCCACGCAGAGATTAAATAAAAATCTCATTATCCATAACAGCAGAGCACCTGCAGTGGGAAACACAATGAATAATTCCAGATAGATTTCCAGACGCCTTTCC
>NZ_BAAALD010000262.1:0-668 GCF_039528095.1 Kitasatospora arboriphila | reverse complement strand
CTGCCGGCGCCGACCAGCCAGCGGGTGTGTTTATCGAGACCAAACACTTTCTGGCCAAGGAAGCAGGCGATAAAAAAGGTACTGGAGAGCGTCAGAACGTCAATCAAAATACCGCTCACGCCGACGTCGGCAATCTGGGCGAACGTCAGGCGAAAGCCGTAGAGGATGATCCCCAGGCGCAGCAGATGCTGCTTGGCGAAGGTCACCCCGCCGTCGCAGGGCTGCCAGATTTTCGGGTAGACCGTGTTGCCGACGACCATCCCGAACAGGATAGCGAGGGTCAGGGCGCTAAAGCCTGCGCCGGCGATGGCCGGGAAACTACCGGCCCACAGGGCGGCGCCGGTCAGAGCGGCAGTCAGCGCCAGGCCTGGGACAAAATGCCACAGGGAACGATGTTTGGTGGGTAAAGTGAGTGCTGTCATAACCTTCTCCTTTGTCTGCCTAAAGGTTACGCCGCGCGGGATTAAATATAAAATTGATTATATGTTTATAATCAATCGTAATAAGTGGTTAATGGCCGCTTCGCCGGTTACAACGGGGCGAGAGCGGGTTAGGCAGAAGCGGGGCGGTCTCGCCGGCAAGACGATGATTTTGTGATATAAGCGGATTTTCCTTCCGTCAGCCGCCTCGATTTGTGTCACCATAGTAAGGAAGGTTATTCAGGTTGG
>NZ_BAAALD010000261.1:0-673 GCF_039528095.1 Kitasatospora arboriphila | reverse complement strand
CGACCAGTCACCACCCAAAAGCTCAATGATGATGGTTGCCGCCAGTAACAGGTCCTTTAACCCGCAGGCTGCAATAGTCCTGGATGATGAGTGAGCCTGTAGCAGCCCTGATTAGTGGAAGCGAAGCTGAAAAATGGGCAGCAAAAGCCGTATTTCTGGCAAATAGCGCCGCCACGGATTAAAGTAGTCATGTGTAATACATATGACTACAAAGGGGCTTTTATGTCATCAGCAACATCCATCAGGCTCGATGAAGAACTTAAGGACCGGCTGAAAACGCTGGCCGATGACCGGCACCGCTCAGCGCACGCGCTAATGCTGGAGGCAATCACCGAATACATCGACCGGGAAGAGAAGCGCAGCCAGTACCTGCGGGACGGACAGGCCGCATGGCAGCACTATCAGGAAACGGGTCTGCACCTTACTGCGGAAGAAGCGGAAGCCTGGATAAGTACCTGGGGAACTGAGAACGAGCAGGATGCTCCGCCATGCCACAGGTAACGATTTCCGCGCTGGCACAGCGCGATTTACAACGCCTTCAGGACTTTCACAAAACCAAAAATCGGCTGGCAGCCAGAAAAGGAGGTGAGGTGATCGTCCGGGCTATCCAGCAACTGAAAACATTGCCAGACATTGGCCGCCCGGTGCCGTTTCTGCCGCTGGAATATAAGGA
>NZ_BAAALD010000260.1:0-689 GCF_039528095.1 Kitasatospora arboriphila | reverse complement strand
GGGTCAGCGCTTCAGGGTGAGGACGCCGGGCCGGTACGGCAGTCGGTCGTAGGGGCCGGTCGCGGTGGGGGACTTGCCCTGGTAGAGGAACTGCAGGTTGCAGGGGTCGATGGTCATGGTCTGGTCGGGGTTGTTGCGGACCAGGTCGCCGTGGCTGATGTCGTTGGTCCAGGTGGCGCCGCTGTTGGCCTTGCCCGCGAAGGGGTTGCTCTCGCTGGCGGCCTGCGGGATCCAGGAACCGTTCAGGCTGGAGGCCGTGAAGGAGCGGAAGTAGCGCTGCTCGTTCGCCCCCCGAGCCTCGACGATCATGAGGTACTGGTTCTGGTCCTTGACCTTGTAGACCTGCGGCGCCTCGAACAGGTTGTTCGCCGTGTCGCTCATGACCGTGGTGTAGGACGAGCCGAAGCTGCCGGGGAAGTTGCCGATCGGCATGCTCGCCCGGTAGATGCTGCCGTTGTCACCGGCGAAGAACAGGTACATGTTCTGGCCGTCGGCGATCAGGGTCTGGTCGATCGGGCCGGTGCTGGACTTGGGGATGCTGCCGGTGAACAGCGGCTGCGGCGAGGACCAGCCGTTGGGGTTGGTCGGGTCGCTGGAGGTGCGGTAGATGAACGGCCACTGGCCCCACTGGTAGGCGAGCACCCAGATGTTCTTGGGTGCGAAGTAGAACAGCGTGGGCGCCACCGCGG
>NZ_BAAALD010000259.1:0-692 GCF_039528095.1 Kitasatospora arboriphila | reverse complement strand
CCGCTCGGCGAGGCGCCCCCCGACCCGCCCGCGGCCGCGGACGGCGCCGCACCACCGGCCCCGCCCTGCCCGGGCGGCGGCACCGCGGAGGCGGCCGGCGCGTTGGCCGCCGGCTTGCCGTCCGAACCCGAGTTCTGCACCGCCCACACCGTGCCGACCCCGACCAGCAGCAGCAGCGCCACGCCCGCACCGACCAGCAGCGGCGTCCGGCTGCGGGCCGGCTTCTCGGCGTCCAGGTCCTCGTACGCCGGGCCGGGGGCACCCGCCGGGTGCGGCCCGGCCTGCGCCGGGTCGAAGGCGGGGAACGGCGGCCGGCCACCGCCGTCGAACGGGGAACCGCCCTGCGGCGGCGGGAAGCCCGGCCCGGGCGGGAAGCCCTGCGGCGGGGCCGGTGCGGCGAACGCCTGCGTCCGGTCCTGCGGCGGGAAGCCCGCGGGCGCCGCACCCGGCTGCGCACCGGCCACGTACGGCCGGGCGCCCGGCGGCGGCCCCTGGTCGCCCGGCCCGCCCGCGGGCACCGGCGGCAGCAGCGTCGTCGCCTGCTCGTCCGGTACCGGGCCCCGCGCAGGCGGGAAGCCCGGCGGCGGGACGTGCCCGCCCTGCGGCTGCGCGTGCGGCCCGGCCTGCGGGGGGAACGGCTGCGGCTGGGCGTGCGGCGGGAAACCCGAGGGCACGGCGGCCGGGCGGCCCGG
>NZ_BAAALD010000258.1:0-696 GCF_039528095.1 Kitasatospora arboriphila | reverse complement strand
AACAGAACCCATTTATCCATATGATGGGCAATGCAATTTCATCTGATGCATCGTTTCAGGCTTTGGATTCACTGTATTTATTAATTTATCCACGCAACTAGTTGAGCCTGGTAAAGATTGTGACTATAAAGAGCATGGCGATGCAATGATTTCACAAGACTGTTAACGTGCTACAATTGAACTTGATATATGTCAACGAAGCGTAGTTTTATTGGGGGTTCGGCCTCTCTTAGCCTGTTATGTTGCTGTTAAAATGGTTAGGATGTCAGCCGTTTTTGACACCGTCGGGTCCAGAGGGAAAGTACCCACGACCAAGCTAATGATGTTGTTGACGTTGATGGAAAGTGCATCAAGAACGCAATTACGTACTTTAGTCATGTTACGCCGCGCATGTTAATTTGCGACATGCAGCAGGCAGGTCAGGGACTTTGGTACTTCCTGTTTCGATTTAGTTGGCAATTTAGGTAGCAAACATGCAGACCCCGCCCATTCTTATCGTTGAAGACGAGTTGGTAACACGCAACACGTTAAAAAGTATTTTCGAAGCAGAAGGTTACGATGTATTCGAAGCGACCGATGGCGCGGAAATGCATCAGATCCTGTCTGAAAATGATATCAACCTGGTGATCATGGATATCAACCTGCCGGGTAAAAATGGTCTTCTGCTGGCGCGCGAGCTGCGCGAGCAGGCTGACG
>NZ_BAAALD010000257.1:0-696 GCF_039528095.1 Kitasatospora arboriphila | reverse complement strand
AACAAATACTACCTTGCTTTCTGAAAAAGTAGTTATATACTATGAAAAGCGTGGTAATGCTGAAAACTATATCAAAGAAGCCAAATACGACATGGCGGTGGGTCATCTCTTGCTAAAGTCATTTTGGGCGAATGAAGCCGTGTTTCAAATGATGATGCTTTCATATAACCTATTTTTGTTGTTCAAGTTTGATTCCTTGGACTCTTCAGAATACAGACAGCAAATAAAGACCTTTCGTTTGAAGTATGTATTTCTTGCAGCAAAAATAATCAAAACCGCAAGATATGTAATCATGAAGTTGTCGGAAAACTATCCGTACAAGGGAGTGTATGAAAAATGTCTGGTATAATAAGAATATCATCAATAAAATTGAGTGTTGCTCTGTGGATAACTTGCAGAGTTTATTAAGTATCATTGCAGCAAAGATGAAATCAATGATTTATCAAAAATGATTGAAAGGTGGTTGTAAATAATGTTACAATGTGTGAGAAGCAGTCTAAATTCTTCGTGAAATAGTGATTTTTGAAGCTAATAAAAAACACACGTGGAATTTAGGGAATACTGATGTAACACGGATTGACCGTATTGGGAGTTTGAGATGGTGACAAAGAGAGTGCAACGGATGATGTTCGCGGCGGCGGCGTGCATTCCGCTGCTGCTGGGCCGCGGGCCGCTTTATGCGCAGACGAGGGGGGG
>NZ_BAAALD010000256.1:0-699 GCF_039528095.1 Kitasatospora arboriphila | reverse complement strand
TAGCTCACAAAATGCCCGTAGCCGGCCACCATATAGTCAACGATCTGCCCTTTCGTTTTCCCCTGCTGCATCAGCTCGTACACCTTCTGCCGCATATCAGCGGCAATCATCGCGTTTGAGTCGGCGATGCTGTTGTTCTGGCATTTAGGGCAGCGTAGTTGGGAGGTGATCTCGCGGAAGGCCTGCTCCTGGGCCTCATCCTTAAACTGCCAGGTATCGATGGCGGCCCACGCCTGGCCGGTCAGCATCAGCGCCAGCAGGATGACCATTACCCCTCTCATCAACCCGCCCTCCGGTTGTATTGATCCCACAGCGGCTGGAGCTCCTCGCGCCACACCCGTTCGTTCAGGTCGCCGGCGTGCCGCCAGCGGATAATGCCCTGACCGTCGATGAGAAACGTCTCCGGCGCGCCATAGACCCCGAGATCCAGACCAAGCATGCCGTTGCCGTCGTAGAGGCTCAGCCTGTAGGGATTACCCAGGCGCAGCAGCCAGCTCATCGCCTTCTGGCGATCGTCTTTGTAGTTCATCCCCACCACCCGCACGCCCTGCTGCGCCAGGCCGTTGAGAAACTGATGCTCGGCGCGACAGGTTGGACACCAGGTGGCCCAGACGTTGAGCAGCAGCGGCTTGCCGTCAATCAGCGTCCGTCGGTCCAGCGTCTGACCGGGGGTATTCAGCGCTTCAAGGCGAAATTCCG
>NZ_BAAALD010000255.1:0-703 GCF_039528095.1 Kitasatospora arboriphila | reverse complement strand
AGCTGCTGACGTGGCGAGTGATCGTATTCACGATGCCGGGACGGTCAGCCCCCAGGGCGGTAATAACCAGATAGTGTTGTAATGAGGCTGTCAAACCTGTTCTTCCTTTAAAAAGGTGAGGTAACATTAGGAAAGCATAAAAAAAACCGCCATACAACATCCCTGATGGCGTCGGGTCTCTTGCTTTTATTACAGCTCCAAACGTAACATTGAGAATCTTGTCGCACTTCTGCTCTGAGGATGGCCCATGTTCACGGGAAGTATTGTAGCGCTTGTCACGCCGATGGATGAAAACGGTAATGTCTGCCGGACAAGCCTGAAAAAACTGATTGATTACCATGTCGCCAACGGAACCTCGGCGATCGTTTCGGTAGGGACTACCGGTGAATCCGCAACGCTGAGCCATGAAGAGCATGGCGACGTGGTGATGATGACGCTGGAGCTGGCCGACGGGCGTATTCCGGTTATCGCTGGAACGGGAGCCAATGCAACCGCAGAGGCGATTAGCCTGACCAAACGTTTTAACGATAGCGGTGTTGTTGGCTGCCTGACGGTCACTCCTTATTATAACCGTCCGACCCAGGAAGGCCTGTACCAGCACTTTAAAGCTATCGCCGAACATACTGACCTGCCGCAAATTCTGTATAATGTGCCGTCCCGTACCGGTTGCGATATGTTGCCGGAAACCGTTGGCCGTCTGGCG
>NZ_BAAALD010000254.1:0-707 GCF_039528095.1 Kitasatospora arboriphila | reverse complement strand
CTTATCAATGCCAATGAAGTGACCGCAGAGCATGGTCTTTATATGATTCATCTTGATTTTATTTGTTGAGTCATTATCAAATACGAGGTCATTTTCAATAAAATCAAAAATCCCATTGCTTTTTGCATTCTCAAGGAGCAGAAAAAGACCTGCATTTGATGTTAGATTCTTAGCTTTGAAATCAATTTTATTAATCATAATTAGAACCCCTTTTTACTACTTTTCTTACTATTATTTTACCATATATCGAGTCATAAAAGCTGATAATTTAACATATTTTTGAGCACTTTTCTTTCACCCAAAGGGTGAAAGCTGAATTTCGAAGGAATGCATATTTATCAAGGCTTTGATTATGCTTTTTGAAGTACTGACGTAGAATCTAGGGAAATAGTTGGAATTTGTTATGACTGGACTTTTTGCCAAAAAATAAGGGCAGCTTTTAGGCTGCCCCTATCACCCGTTGATTAACGGCAAGGTGTCTTTTACACCCCCAGGCCATTGCTGAGTTGCACAACAGCCGGGATGACCTTCTCTGCATGTTCCAGAGTAGCAGACATGATGGATTCCACTACGGTCGGGGAGTTGTACAGGCCCATACCGCCACCGATACCCATAGCGAAAGCCATGAGGCTCTGGCGAGCGATACCACCAACAACACCGACCAGGATCATCGCACCCGCAACGATTCGACCCAAAGTACCTTGGGT
>NZ_BAAALD010000253.1:0-712 GCF_039528095.1 Kitasatospora arboriphila | reverse complement strand
CCGAGCCAGGCGACGGTGCGCTCGATGACCCAGCGGTGCCGGCCGAGGCGGGTCGAGGACTCGATGCCGCGGCGGGCGATGCGGTGTGCGATCTGCCGTCGCCGCAGGTAGGAGCGGATGAAGCGGTGGTCGTACGCTTTGTGCCGTGGAGCTTGCCGGGCCGGCGGCGCCTCGGGCCGCGGCGGGAGCGGATCGGCGGGATCGCCTCGACGAGCGGGATCAGGGCCTGGCTGTCGTGCAGGTTCGCGCCGGAGATCGCGAGTGAGAGGGGCGGACCGGCGCGTTCGGTGAGCAAGTGGATCTTCGACCCGTACTTGCCCCGATCGACAGGATTCGGACCCGTCAGCTCCCCTTTTTCGTGGCCCGCATGTTCACCGAGTCAACCGCGCACCGCGACCAGTCCAGCTCGCCCCGGGCGCCGAGTTCGTCCAGGACCAGGCGGTAGAGCTTCGCCCACACCCGGGCCGCGGCCCACTCCGCGAAGCGCCGGTGCGCGGTCGGCCCGGACGGCCCGAAACACGGCGGCAGCTGGGCCCATGTGCACCCGGAGGTGGCCACGAACACGATCGCCGCCAGCACCTCCCGGTCCCCGTGGCGGCGTCGGCCGCCGCCCTGCGGCCGGGTCGGCGCCGCCGGCACCACCCGCTGGAACAGCTCCCACAACTCGTCCGGCACCAGCCGCTCCACAATCGTCACGCAAGCAGCCTACAAG
>NZ_BAAALD010000252.1:0-732 GCF_039528095.1 Kitasatospora arboriphila | reverse complement strand
CCCGGGGGGGGGGGGGGGGGGGGGGGGGGGGGGGGGGGGGGGGAAGGCCCCGCGCGCCGCCGGCGGCGCGCGCACGACGGCCACGGGAACCGGCACCGCCACCGGCACGGGCACGACCGGCGCGGGCGGGATCGGCCCGGCCCGCGCGGCCGGGGCCGCCGTGCTCGCCCACAGCCGCGAGGAGCTGGCCCGGCTGGCCTGGCCCGAGGCGGCCGGCACCCGCCCCGAGCAGCGCGAGGCGCTGGAGCTGGCGGTCCGTCACGGGCTGGCGCCGGAGGAGGTGGCGGCCGTGCTGGCCGTGCCGCTGCCGCCCGCCGAGGAGCTGCTGGAGACGGCCGCCGCCGAGGTCGGGCGCACCCGCGCGGCCCTGCTGGTGCTCGCCGCGGGCGGCGGCCCGGAGGGCGCCCAGCTCGGCGGGGCGGGCGCGGAGGGCCGCAGCGGCTGGGTGCTCGGCCCGGCGCTCCGCCGCGAGCTGGTGCAGCACGTGGTGGACTGCCCGACCTGCCGCGGCACCACGGAGCGGGTGGCGGCCGAGCCGCAGCCCGGTCCGGCCGGACTCGCGGACACGGCGGGGCTGCCGCTGCTGCCGGCGCCGGTGACGGTGCGGGTGGCGGCCACCGCGGCCCAGGTCCCGGGCGGGGCCGCGGGCGCGGCCTGGCGGGGGGGCGCGGGGGGGGGGCGGGGGGCGGCGGGATGCGCCAGTCCTGGGCGGCGGGGCGGCCGAGTGCCTCG
>NZ_BAAALD010000251.1:0-749 GCF_039528095.1 Kitasatospora arboriphila | reverse complement strand
CCGCAAGCTGCAATAACCAGCATCGGGTGGAACTGCGGATCGATCTGCTGGCTCAGACGACGGGTCATACCCATGAAACCCAGCACGTACAGCGGCATAAACGCCACGAAGAAGCCGATGATCCAGAACCAGAAAGCGCGTTTGCCCCAGGTTTCGTTCAGGGTGAAGCCAAAGGCTTTCGGCCACCAGTAGGTCAGACCTGCGAAGCAACCGAACACTACGCCGCCGATGATAACGTTATGGAAGTGCGCAATCAGGAACAGGCTGTTGTGCAGAACGAAGTCCGCGCCCGGTACCGCCAGCAGCACGCCGGTCATCCCACCTACGGAGAAGGTCACGATAAAGCCGATAGTCCACATCATCGCCGAGTTGAAGACGATGCGACCCTGATACATGGTGAACAGCCAGTTGAAGATCTTAACCCCGGTCGGGATCGCGATAATCATGGTAGTAATACCGAAGAAGGCGTTTACGTTCGCGCCAGCACCCATGGTGAAGAAGTGGTGCAGCCAAACGATGAACGACAGAACGGTAATACAGACGGTTGCCCATACCAGAGAGGTGTAACCGAACAGACGCTTACGCGAGAAGGTCGCGGCGATTTCGGAGAAGACCCCGAACACCGGCAGAACCAGGATGTACACTTCCGGGTGACCCCAGGCCCAAATCAGGTTGATGTACATCATCATGTTGCCACCCATATCGTTGGTAAAGAAATGGGTGCCCAGGTAACGATCCAGGGTCAGCAG
>NZ_BAAALD010000250.1:0-765 GCF_039528095.1 Kitasatospora arboriphila | reverse complement strand
TCGCCAGCAAACGGGTGGTCAACAACAATAAAAGCGCGCGGCTGTACCGCATCGCCGTCAGCGCCATCGATCGCCCGGGCGGCAGGGAAGTCCGCTCCCGGCCGGTGGATGGCGAACTGCTGTTCGCCCCCCGCCAGCTGGTGCTGCAGGCAGGTGAGAGCGAGTATTTTAAATTTTACTATCATGGGCCGCGGGATAACCGCGAGCGCTACTATCGGGTCTCGTTTCGCGAAATCCCCACCCGCAACCTGACGAGGCGCAGCCCGACCGGCGGCGAGGTCAGCATGGAGCCGGTGGTGGTGATGGATACCATTCTGGTGGTGCGCCCGCGCGAGGTACAGTTTAAATGGTCTTTCGATAAGGTGGCCGGGACGGTGAGCAACACCGGCAATACCTGGTTTAAGCTGCTGATTAAGCCCGGATGCGATTCGACCGAAGAGGAGGGGGACGCGTGGTATCTGCGCCCCGGGGACGTGGTTCGCCAGCCGGCGCTGCCCCAGCCGGGGAACCACTATCTGGTCTATAACGACAAATTTATTAAGATCAGCGATACCTGTCCGCTGAAGCCCCGTCCCGCGGAGTGAGCCTTATCTGGTGGCCGCGCGGCGGGTAAAGCGCCGGCTGGCCAGCAGGCTCAGACCGCAGCACAGCAGGTAGTACACCGCGCCGGTGAAGACGAAGATCGCCAGGGGATAGATCTGCACCCGGTTGTTGACCTGGCCGGCCACGGTGGTCAGCTCCGGGACGTTGACGGTAAACGCCAGC
>NZ_BAAALD010000249.1:0-767 GCF_039528095.1 Kitasatospora arboriphila | reverse complement strand
CGAAAGGCTGTGCCGTGACTGCCCCTGAGGAGACCACCTTCGCCGATCTCGGCAGGGTGCTGGTGATCATCCCGACCTACAACGAGGCCGAGAACATCGAGCGGATCGTCTCCCGCGTCCGCACCGCGGTCCCCGAGGTCCACGTCCTGGTCGCCGACGACAACAGCCCCGACGGCACCGGCGACCTCGCCGACAAGCTCGCCACCGACGACGACCACGTCCGCGTCCTGCACCGCAAGGGCAAGGAAGGCCTCGGCGCCGCCTACCTCGCCGGCTTCCGCTGGGGCATCGACCACGGCTACACCGTCCTCGTCGAGATGGACGCCGACGGCTCCCACCAGCCCGAGGAACTCCCCCGCCTGCTCACCGCCCTGCGCGGCGCCGACCTCGTCCTCGGCTCCCGCTGGGTCCCCGGCGGCAAGGTCGTCAACTGGCCCAAGTCCCGCCTGCTGCTGTCCCGCGGCGGCTCCACCTACTCCCGCCTCATGCTCGGCGTCCCGATCCGCGACGTCACCGGCGGCTACCGCGCCTTCCGCAAGGAGACCCTCCTCGGCCTCGGCATGGACGAGGTCGCCTCCGCCGGCTACTGCTTCCAGGTCGACCTCGCCTGGCGCGCCGTCCGCAACGGCTTCAAGGTCGCCGAGGTCCCCATCACCTTCGTCGAACGCGAACACGGCAACTCCAAGATGAGCCGCAACATCGTCGCCGAAGCCCTCTGGCGCGTCACCACCTGGGGCATCGGCTCCCGCATCGACAAGATCACCGGC
>NZ_BAAALD010000247.1:0-792 GCF_039528095.1 Kitasatospora arboriphila | reverse complement strand
CCGCGGTCTCGGCCTGCTCGCCGGCCGCGCGGACGGCGTCGACGAGCTCGCCGAGGGTGCCGGGCGGGCACTGGGCGTGCCAGGAGGCGAGCCGGGCGGCCAGCGCCCGGTCGTGGCCGAGCCGGGCGGCGAGTTCGCGGATGTGCTCCTCGCGGGCGGTGGCGCGGGCGCGCAGTTCGCGGCGCTCGTCGTCGGCGGCGTGCTCGTCGTGCATGGCCGGGTTCGGCGGCACCAGGAAGAACGGCGGCTCGTCCTCGATCGGCGCGATCAGGGCGGCGGCGGTGCCGACGGCGACGGTGGAGCGCGGCAGCAGGGCGGCGTCGTGCAGGGCCGCGCGGGCACGTTCGAGCGAGGAGGGATCGGTGACGACGACGCCGTCGACCAGCTCGGGCCGGGCGGCGAGGATCGCCTCGTGGTCGGCCGGGTCGACGGACTGGGCGAGGTAGCGCCAGCCGGGCAGGGCCGGGATTCCGTGCTCGCCGAGGTACTCGACGGTGGCGAGCACGTCCGGGCCGGGCGGCAGCAGGCCGCCGTCGCCGAGCGCGGCGAGGATCCGGGAGTCGTCGGCGGCCGCGGTGCGCAGGTCGAACAGGGTGCGCTCGGCGGTGGCGACGGCCCGGTCGAGCTGCTCGCGCAGGTCCTCCGCGTTGCGGTCCAGCACGGCGGGGGTGAGGAAGCCCTCGTCCTCCGCGGCGCCCTCCTGGTACGGCGTCAGGGAGATCAGTTCGGCGAGCCGGGGCTCGGGGGGGGGGGGGGCGGGGGGGGGGGGGGCGGGGGGGGGGGGGGGGGGGG
>NZ_BAAALD010000246.1:0-808 GCF_039528095.1 Kitasatospora arboriphila | reverse complement strand
CCCGATCAGCAGGGCCAGCGCGTAGGCGATGGCCGAGGCGTAGCCGAAGTCGAAGTACTTGAAGGCGTTCTGGTAGAGGTACATGCCGATCGTCAGGGTCGCGTTGTCGGGCCCGCCGCCGGTCAGCACGTAGGGCTCGTCGAAGAGTTGCAGGGTGCCGATGGTGGAGAGCACGGTGGTCAGCAGCAGCGCGGGCCGCAGCCCGGGCAGCGTGACGTGCCGGAAGGCGCGCCAGGCCCCGGCGCCGTCCACCGCCGCCGCGTCGTACAGCTCGGTGGGGACGGTCTGCAACCGGGCCAGCAGGATCACCGCGTTGTAGCCGGTGTAGTGCCAGGTGAGCGCCAGGCCGAGGGAGACCTTGGCGAGCAGTGGGTCGGTCAGCCACGGGATGTCGCTGCCGAGCAGCCAGTTGACCAGCCCGTACTGCTGGTTGAGCAGCACCGAGAAGACGATCCCGTACGCCACCAGGCCGGTGATCATCGGCAGGAAGAAGCCCAGCCGGAACACCGAACGGGCCTTCAGCAAGCGGGAGTTGAAGGCGACCGCGAGGCCGGTGGCGAGTGCCAGCATCAGCGGGACCAGGACGGCCAGGATCACCGCGCTGTTGCCGAGCGCGGTCCAGAACAGCGAATCGTCCAGCAGCCGGGCGTAGTTGTCGAGACCGGCGAAGGTCTCCACTCCGCCCGACTGCTTGTAGAGGCTGAGCCGGAACGAGGCGAGGATCGGGTAGAGCTTGAAGGCGGCGAACAGCAGCACCGCCGGGAGCCCGAACAGGTAGGGCATGGTGCCACGGGTCATCGGACAAGCC
>NZ_BAAALD010000245.1:0-808 GCF_039528095.1 Kitasatospora arboriphila | reverse complement strand
CCGCTCCCGTGCTCGCCGCCGCCCTCGTGGCCGCCGCTTTCGCCGTGTCCGGCCGCACGGTCAGCATGGTGCCGGGCGGCGCCGCCGGCCCGCGAGCCGAGCCCGTCGCGCAGCGACTCCCCGAACGTCTGCTTCCAGTTCTCCGCGGAGGACTTCCCCTCCTCCCAGCCCTTCTTCACCGTCCGGCCGACGTCATAACCGTCCTGCGCACCAAAACCCTGGTTCACCGTCTGCGCGATCAGATCCGAGATCATCGCCTGCACCGCAGACACGATCGGATCCTTCAACGTCTCCATGATCGCCTCGATCAGCGCCTCACGGAGCTCCTTCAACAACCGCCGCACGATCATCTTCGTCGCCTGCGTCGCCCCCAACGCACCGACCTCGGACAGACCGAACGTGAACGGCGCCGCCGCCTGCGCCGCAATGATCTCCGCAGCCAGAATCACCAACTGCGCGATCACCGCGATCTTCCCCGCGATCACGATCACCGCAGCAGCCTCGAACGCCGCCGCGATCAACCGCGCAGCCTGCGCCGCATCCGCGAGATACCCGTCCCCACCCGTCGAGAACTTGTCGAACGCCTTCCCGAACGCATCGACCGAATCACCCGCGTTCGCCGACCGCACACTGTTCGCCGCCGACAACGCCCGATAATTCAACTCATCGACCTGATCCGCGAAATCACGCCACACCTGGGCGCACTCACGCATCTTGTCCTCGTCCGCCTTCGGCCAGTCGAAGCCGAGCATCTCCAGGACCCACTCAAGGCCGTCCGGCAGCATCAGCGACACGAGTCAGTTCCCCC
>NZ_BAAALD010000244.1:452-809 GCF_039528095.1 Kitasatospora arboriphila | reverse complement strand
CAAACGCGGCCATAACAGCGGAATGACACCGGTAAACCGAAAGGCAGGAACAGGAGAGCGCACGAGGGAGCCATCAGGGGGAAACGCCTGGTATCTTTATAGTCCTGTCGGGGTTCGCCACCACTGATTTGAGCGTCAGATTTCGTGATGCTCGTCAGGGGGGCGGAGCCTATGGAAAAACGGCAACGCCGCATCCTTTTCTCCGGCCCTTTCTGATTTGAGCGCCTTTGCTTTATCCCGTTATCCGTGAGTCGGTCACGCCCGCCGCAGCCGAACGGCAGGAGCGCAGCTACCGAGTGAGCGAGGAGGCGTCATTTCATCTGTCCGTGCATGGTATTGCGGACGCTCCTGAGCCAC
>NZ_BAAALD010000244.1:0-442 GCF_039528095.1 Kitasatospora arboriphila | reverse complement strand
TCGTGCTCTCATGCCAACATAGTAAGCCAGTATACACAGCGTAAACGCTGTGACTGGTTCAGGGCTGCGCCCCGAAACCCGCTAACACCACTGACGCGCTGGCGCTTGTCCAACGCCGGAGCGACCCGGAAAACTTTTCCGTGCCGTCCGGCGTTTGCGAAGGAGGGATAATGCAGAAGCCGAAGAAGAAGCCGCTCGTCGTAAAAAAAAGATCCTGGCATCCGGCAGTGATGGCAAATCTGATGCGTCAGGCACAGGAGGAAGATTACCGCCGGGAGCAGATGGCAGAGCTTGAGCGTTCAGCCCGGTCACATTTTGCGGATATCGGAGGAGAGGATGGCGGTTAAGCGTACCCGTTTTTTAGGTATCCGGGTGACCGATGGGGAGTACCAGCAGCTGCTGGAGCGCTGCAATGGAAGGCAACTGGCGGTGTGGATGCGGG
>NZ_BAAALD010000243.1:0-813 GCF_039528095.1 Kitasatospora arboriphila | reverse complement strand
CTTTGCTGGCGCTGCTGGTGACGCCGCGCTCGAAGATCCGATCGCGCAGCGCCTCGTCAATGCCGCATCCCTGGTCGGCGATCTCAATGATCACCTCCTGGCCATCACTGTTGATCAGGCATTCGATCTGTTTTGAACCCTGCGGTTGACGCAGGCTGGCATTGTAGGCGTTATCAAGTAGATTCCCCACGATCGAGATCCATTCGTTGTGCGAAAGGGCGGTAGGTAATCTATCAACGAAGCAGGCCGGATCGAAAATCAGCTCAAGTCCAAGCTCTTTGGCCCGGTAATATTTGCCGATCAACAGCCCGGCCAGGTGGGTGTCCTGGAAATTGCGTGCAATAAAATCGATCACCTTCTGGTGGCTTTCCGACTGCTGTTGGATCAGTTCCAGCGCTTGGTTATAGCGTTTAAGAAACAGCAGACCGGCGATAGTGGAGATCAGATTGCGATGCTCATGCTGTACGGCGCGCAGGTTATCGGCATATTGTTGTACCTGGCTAAGCTGCAGGCTAAGGGTGTTGATATCGTCTTTGCTGCGAAAGCTGATCACCCAGCCCTGTGGCTCATTGTTTAAGATCACCGCCATCCGGCTGGCGATCACTTTGATCTGATTGTAGGTAACGATCTCGTCTTTTTTATTGGTCTGTGGCGCATCGTAGAAGAAGACCTCCTGAGAGATAACGCTGCTGATCCGTTTGCCGATAAGCGTCGGTTCCGGCTGACTCAAATTGAGCAGGCGACGCGCAGTCTGATTAATCGCAGTGATTTTATAATCGGAGTCGATGGCGATAAGCCCTTCGAACACCGATT
>NZ_BAAALD010000242.1:0-823 GCF_039528095.1 Kitasatospora arboriphila | reverse complement strand
AGATCCCCACCGTTTCCGGTAGGTCGCTCCCTCTTGCGCTCTCCTGTTCCGACCCTGCCGTTTACCGGATACCTGTCCGCCTTTCTCCCTTGCGGGAAGTGTGGCGCTTTCTCATAGCTCACACACTGGTATCTCGGCTCGGTGTAGGTCGTTCGCTCCAAGCTGGGCTGTAAGCAAGAACTCCCCGTTCAGCCCGACTGCTGCGCCCTATCCGGTAACTATCATCTTGAGTCCAACCCGGACGGACACGCAAAAACGCCACTGGCAGCAGCCATTGGTAACTGGATATATACGAGAGAGATATTGAGAGGTCTTGAAGTGGGTGCCTAACTGCGGCTACACTGAAAGAACAGTTTTGGTATCTGCGGTCTCGTATACCCAGTTACCCGGTTAAGCAGTTCCCCAACTGACTTAACCTTCGATCAAACCGCCTCCCCAGGCGGTTTTTTCGTTTACAGTGCAAGAGATTACGCGCAGAAAAAAAGGATCTCAAGAAGATCCTTTAAATGATCGTCAGTTCTGTTATCCCCGGAGCTCCATCCATCCCACGGAAAAACACCCGCCACTGATGCCCTCAGCGCACTGCACATCATGTACAAACCACTCCCTCCCTCCTTTTTTATTGCGTTTCTTAATGCGCAATGGTAGCTTTGTGCGCAACAAAAAACGCAATAGCAAGGGGGGGTAATGAGAGAAAGAACAAATATCATGCTAGATATAGGATTAAAGCAATCCTTACAACGGCTTTCGAATAAAACCAAAATGAGTCTAAGTGATCTTATTAACCAGAGATTATCAGGTTCACTTTCAGTTGAAGAACGCA
>NZ_BAAALD010000241.1:0-850 GCF_039528095.1 Kitasatospora arboriphila | reverse complement strand
TGTTGAGTCGTTTTAAGTGTAATTCGGGGTAATGACTCCAACTTACTGATAGTGTTTTATGTTCAGATAATGCCCGATGACCTTGTCATGCAGCTCCACCGATTTTGAGAACGACAGTGACTTCCGTCCCAGCCTTGCCAGATGTTGTCTCAGATTCAGGTTATGCCGCTCAATTCGCTGAGTGTAACGCTTGCTGATTACGTGCAGCTTTCCCTTCAGGCGGGATTCATACAGCGGCCAGCCATCCGTCATCCATATCACCACGTCAAAGGGTGACAGCAGGCTCATAAGACGCCCCAGCGTCGGCATAGTGCGTTCACCGAATACGTGCGCCACAACCGTCCTCCGTATCCTGTCATACGCGTAAAACAACCAGCGCTGGCGTGATTTAGCGCCGACATAACCCCACTGTTCGTCCATTTCAGCGCAGACAATCACATCACTGCCCGGCTGTATGCGCGAGGTTACCGACTGCGGCCTGAGTTTTTTAAATGGCGGAAAATCGTGTTGAGGCCAACGCCCATAATGCGGGCGGTTGCCCGGCATCCAACGCCATTCATGGCCATATCAATGATTTTCTGGTGCGTACCGGGTTGAGAAGCGGTGTAAGTGAACTGTAGTTGCCATGTTTTACGGCAGTGAGAGCAGAGATAGCGCTGATGTCCGGCGGTGCTTTTGCCGTTACGCACCACCCCGTCAGTAGCTGAACAGGAGGGACAGCTGATAGAAACAGAAGCCACTGGAGCACCTCAAAAACACCATCATACACTAAATCAGTAAGTTGGCAGCATCACCATGTAATCATGAAGTTGTCGGAAAACTATCCGTACAAGGGAGTGTATGAAAAATG
>NZ_BAAALD010000240.1:0-852 GCF_039528095.1 Kitasatospora arboriphila | reverse complement strand
CGGCCGTGCAGACCATGCCGCCCGCCTCCGACCGGCCGGCCGGCGACGCGCCGACCATGCTGGCCCCGCCCTCGCAGCTGGACGGGCTGCGGGAGCGGTCCGCCGAGGCGGCGCCGCCCGGCTCGGAGGGCCTGACCGTGCCGATGCCCGTCCCGCCGCCGGCCGGGTCGGAGGGGCTCACCGTGCCCCTGCCGGCCACCGCGGTGCCCGCCCCGCCGGCCGCCACCGTCGCGATGCCCGAGGGCTTCGGGTTCGACGTGCCGCCGACCGCGCCGCCGGTGCCGCCCGCCGTGCCGCCGACCGCCCCGCCGCCGTTCCCGGGGCCGGGTACGCCCTCGGCCGGCACCCCGGTGCCCCCGGTCGCGGTCGAGCACGCGCCGACCGTGCTCGCCACGCCGGACCAGCTGCCGCCGGTCCCCCCCGGCCCCGGCACCGCCGGACCGGGCGCTCCCGGTCAGGGCGCCTCCGGCCCGGGCGTGGCGTACGCGCCGACCATGCTCGCCACCGACGGCCCGCCCGGACTGATGGGCCTGCCCGGCGCCCCCGGCACCCCGCCGGCCGGCGTCCAGCTCGGCCCCCCCGCCCCGCCCCCCCCGCCGCCGCCCCCCCCCCCGCCCCCGCTGGGGCAACCTGCGCGAGCAGCAGTGGCTGTACGCCCGCCCGGCCCGGCACCCTGCCGGCCGGCGTGGAGCTCGGCCGCTCCGGCCCGTCCACCCCGCCGCCGCCCCCGCCGCCCGAGCTGCGCGGCGGTGCCGGTCCGGCCGGTGCGGGGACGGGCCGTTCCGCGCCGTCCACCCCGCCGCCGCCCCCGCCCGCGGGGCTCCGCGGGGGTGCCGGGCCGCCCCCGCCTCG
>NZ_BAAALD010000239.1:0-880 GCF_039528095.1 Kitasatospora arboriphila | reverse complement strand
CTTAGAAGCAGCCATCATTTAAAGAAAGCGTAATAGCTCACTGGTCGAGTCGGCCTGCGCGGAAGATGTAACGGGGCTAAACCATGCACCGAAGCTGCGGCAGCGACACTATGTGTTGTTGGGTAGGGGAGCGTTCTGTAAGCCTGCGAAGGTGTGCTGTGAGGCATGCTGGAGGTATCAGAAGTGCGAATGCTGACATAAGTAACGATAAAGCGGGTGAAAAGCCCGCTCGCCGGAAGACCAAGGGTTCCTGTCCAACGTTAATCGGGGCAGGGTGAGTCGACCCCTAAGGCGAGGCCGAAAGGCGTAGTCGATGGGAAACAGGTTAATATTCCTGTACTTGGTGTTACTGCGAAGGGGGGACGGAGAAGGCTATGTTAGCCGGGCGACGGTTGTCCCGGTTTAAGCATGTAGGCTGATTGTCCAGGCAAATCCGGATAATCAAGGCTGAGGTGTGATGACGAGGCACTACGGTGCTGAAGTAACAAATGCCCTGCTTCCAGGAAAAGCCTCTAAGCATCAGGTAACATCAAATCGTACCCCAAACCGACTCAGGTGGTCAGGTAGAGAATACCGAGGCGCTTGAGAGAACTCGGGTGAAGGAACTAGGCAAAATGGTGCCGTAACTTCGGGAGAAGGCACGCTGGTGTGTAGGTGAAGTCCCTGCGGATGGAGCTGAGACCAGTCGAAGATACCAGCTGGCTGCAACTGTTTATTAAAAACACAGCACTGTGCAAACACGAAAGTGGACGTATACGGTGTGACGCCTGCCCGGTGCCGGAAGGTTAATTGATGGGGTTATCCGTAAGGAGAAGCTCTTGATCGAAGCGCCAGTAAACGGCGGTGGTAACTATAACCATCCTAAGGTAGCGAAATTCCT
>NZ_BAAALD010000238.1:0-883 GCF_039528095.1 Kitasatospora arboriphila | reverse complement strand
GGCCGCGTTAGAGCTTGCGAAGTCCACTGAGGACCCTTTCGAGCAGCGTGACGTCGGGCTGGTTGCCGGATTCGCCGCCGGCAGCGGGCTGGTGGATGGTGACCAGGCCGGCCTCGGCCAGGTCGGCCACGAGGATCCGGGCGACACCGAGCGGGAGGCCGAGCAGCGCGGAGACCTCGGCGACGGACTTGACGTCCGTGCAGAGCGTGCAGATCCGCTGGTGCTCGGGCAGCATCGAGGCCAGGCGGGCCGGGTCGACGCTGGCCGAGACCAGCGCCTCGATGGCCAGTTCGTACCGCGGCCGGGTGCGGCCACCGGTCATCGCGAACGGCCGGATCAGGGGCCCGGAGTCGGAGTCGTCCTCCAGCTCCTCCACGTGGCCGGGCTCCTCGGGCGCCTGTTCAGGGAAGGGCTCGGGGCCCGGGTAGTCCTGGTACCCGGCCTCCGTCCCGTAGTGCCCCTGCTCCGGCGGCACCCCGTAGGGCTGCTGGTCGCCGTAGGGCTGGGTGAAGTACTGCTGCTGGCCCGCGGGCGCGGCGTACTGCTGCTGCTGGTACGGCTGTCCGTGGCCGACGCCGGGGGCTCCGAACGCGTCGTGGCCGGTACCGGGGTACGGGACGCCGTACTGACCGCTGCGGTCGTCTGGCGGTGTCACGGTTCCTCTCCTCACAGGGTGCGGCGGTGCGGTGCTGGCCCGGACACGGGGGTGTCCGGGCCGGTGGTGCGAAGGCCGTACAACGCCCGAACCCGAGTCCGCCGGCGGGTGCCGGAGGACTCGGGGACGGGCAATGAGGTCTTTCGAATACCAGGACGGTATCCGACGAACCGTCAGTGCAGCAGGCTGCCCTGCAGTTCTGCCCGGAGGGCGGGGGTGAGGACGGCG
>NZ_BAAALD010000237.1:0-897 GCF_039528095.1 Kitasatospora arboriphila | reverse complement strand
AATTAACTACGGGGCTTTCTGCTTTCTGCCACACAACACGGTAACAAACCACCTTCACGTCATGAGGCAAAAAGCCTCAAGCGCCACGTCGATTATACCGGGACGGTGCTATTTCTTACCAGGTATATCCACGCTTTATGCTGCTTAGCGCTTTAAATATCTAATGTATACCCATCCCGCAATCAAGACGCCCGTGCCCAGCGCAAGATTAGGCAAAATCACATCGTTTGCACTTGCATATATGGTATTAGGATCATGTTGCCCCCAGAATGCCAGCTTGTACCCGATGCCCCAGACAAAGAATATAATCCCGGCAATCAGAACGCCGAATTCTATAACGCCGAGCAGGATTCCATCTAACCAGTCAGGCGGATCACGCCATGTGATGACCGCAGCTATTAGTGTGCAGATAATCTGGCCTGCATAATAACAAGGGGAACCATACCATTCCGGAGCAACATGCTTCACGATCAACCAGAACAGCACGTTCATTAAGATAACGAGCAACCAGTACCTCATAGTTCTGCTTTCCTTGTATTTGGCCATCTGAGTTGTCAGACAGCATTGTACTTATTCATCGGGCGGACTTGCCATTGAAATACTCCGGACGCGCAGCCAGTTCACGCTCGATTAACTCGTCGGCAAACAAAGGGGCAACACGATGAATACGAGCCTGCATGTTGCGCCTTCTCACCGCAGCTTTCCGTTCATCGCTCCAGCGTTGGATCTGTTTCTGGCCGTGAAAATCCACGCATACAGCGTAACCTGAGCCAGCCACCCAGCGTGACATCACCTCTTCAGGTGCCGCCTGCCCAGCCTCCACGACAACGGAAATCAGTTCCCGTGGACCCGGGCAGGGCCTGTGCGGCAGTTTCCAGCGCAGAGAATAGCGCCACT
>NZ_BAAALD010000236.1:0-900 GCF_039528095.1 Kitasatospora arboriphila | reverse complement strand
TTTCACGATACTTCCTTAGGGGTTAACTTTGTTTTAGGGCGACTGCCCTGCTGCGTAACATCGTTGCTGCTCCATAACATCAAACATCGACCCACGGCGTAACGCGCTTGCTGCTTGGATGCCCGAGGCATAGACTGTACAAAAAAACAGTCATAACAAGCCATGAAAACCGCCACTGCGCCGTTACCACCGCTGCGTTCGGTCAAGGTTCTGGACCAGTTGCGTGAGCGCATACGCTACTTGCATTACAGTTTACGAACCGAACAGGCTTATGTCCACTGGGTTCGTGCCTTCATCCGTTTCCACGGTGTGCGTCACCCGGCAACCTTGGGCAGCAGCGAAGTCGAGGCATTTCTGTCCTGGCTGGCGAACGAGCGCAAGGTTTCGGTCTCCACGCATCGTCAGGCATTGGCGGCCTTGCTGTTCTTCTACGGCAAGGTGCTGTGGACGGATCTGCCCTGGCTTCAGGAGATCGGAAGAGCTCGGCCGTCGCGGCGCTTGCCGGTGGTGCTGACCCCGGATGAAGTGGTTCGCATCCTCGGTTTTCTGGAAGGCGAGCATCGTTTGTTCGCCCAGCTTCTGTATGGAACGGGCATGCGGATCAGTGAGGGTTTGCAACTGCGGGTCAAGGATCTGGATTTCGATCACGGCACGATCATCGTGCGGGAGGGCAAGGGCTCCAAGGATCGGGCCTTGATGTTACCCGAGAGCTTGGCACCCAGCCTGCGCGAGCAGCTGTCGCGTGCACGGGCATGGTGGCTGAAGGACCAGGCCGAGGGCCGCAGCGGCGTTGCGCTTCCCGACGCCCTTGAGCGGAAGTATCCGCGCGCCGGGCATTCCTGGCCGGGCACTGTTGCAAAGTTAGCGATGAGGCAGCCTTTTGTCTTATTCAAAGGCCTT
>NZ_BAAALD010000235.1:0-941 GCF_039528095.1 Kitasatospora arboriphila | reverse complement strand
CTTTGTCTGTCTGGGGATGCGCGCCAACCGGACGGGTCTCGACGAGATCGAGCGCTGGGCCAATGCCAATAACGTCAAAATCATGAACATCGGCGACAGCGTGATGGCGCGACGCATTATCGATGGCGTCCGCGAAGGCCGCAACGTACTGGATGCACTGGAAGACATGGGTGCGCTGGGCAGCCGCGAAGCACAACGAATTCCCTTTCTAACTTATTGAGGATTTTTGTCATGGCAGAACGTATTACTGGACACACTGAGCTGATTGGCCTGATCGCCACCCCGATTCGTCACAGCATGTCGCCCACCATGCACAACGAGGCTTTCGCCCATCTCGGGCTGGACTACGTCTATCTCGCTTTTGAAGTCGGTAACCAGGAGCTAAAAGACGTGGTGCAGGGCTTCCGGGCGATGAAGCTGCGCGGTTTTAACGTCTCTATGCCGAACAAAACCGAGATTTGCCAGTATCTCGATAAACTGTCGCCGGCGGCACAGCTGGTCGGGGCGGTCAATACCGTGGTCAACGACGACGGCGTACTGACCGGACATATCACCGATGGCACCGGCTACATGCGCGCCCTTAGCGAAGCCGGTATCGATATCATCGGCAAGAAGATGACCGTACTCGGCGCCGGCGGCGCGGCAACGGCGCTCTGCGTCCAGGCAGCACTGGATGGCGTGAAGGCGATCTCCATCTTCAACCGCCGCGATAAATTCTTCGCCAACGCAGAAGAAACCGTGGCCAAGATCCGCCACAACACCGACTGCGAGATCCATCTGTTCGATCTCGACGATCATGACAAACTGCGCGCCGAAATTGACAGCAGCGTGATCCTGACCAATGCCACCGGGGTCGGCATGAAGCCGTTCGAAGGCCAGATGCTGCTACCTGACGACAGCTTCCTGCGTCCGGACCTGATCGTCTCCGACGTCGTCTACAA
>NZ_BAAALD010000234.1:0-968 GCF_039528095.1 Kitasatospora arboriphila | reverse complement strand
AGGGCGTCCGCCAGTAGGTGCTGCGGATGGTGGCAGTGGAACAGGCACGGTTCGCCCGATCATGGAGGTCTCTACGCTTCATGATCACCGGGGGATCCGTGCCTGCTGTCCCATCATGCATTCTTGACCCGATCCGCGACCAGTTCCTCGCTCTTCTGCCAGTGCGTGAGGACCTGCACCCGCTGGGCTGCCACAACCCGCGAATCAGCGACGCCGTTGTTTTCGACCGCTTGGTGCAGGTCCTGGTCTTCGGTTGTGGATACGAACGGGCAGCGGACGAGCGCTGCTCGGCCACAACCCTGCGGCGGCGCCGCGACGAGTGGATCTCCGCCGGCGTCATGGAAGACCTGCGGCTGCTCGCGCTCGCCGCTTACGACCGCATGATCGGCCTCGAACTCGACCGCCTGGCCGCGGACGGCTGCATCACCAAGGCGCCCTCAGGTGGCGAATGCGCAGGCAAGAGCCCGGTCGACCGGGCCAAACTCGGCCTGAAACGCTCACAGTTGACCGACGGCGTCGGCATACCGCTGGTCACCGAGCCTGCCCCGGCGAACACCCGTGACCACACCCTGCTGCCCGCCACACTCGACCTCTTCGCCGCCCTGGAGCCGATTCTCGGGCCGCTGCCCGAGCACCCGCGTCTCACCCTGGACGCCGGCTACGACTATCGCCCGGTCCACGACGGCTTGGCCGACCGCAGGATCGACGCTCGCATCGCCGCACGCGGTGCGAAGACCCCGATCCAGACCGGCGGCCGGTGGGTCGTCGAGCGCACGAACTCCTGGATGAACAACTTCGGCAAACTCCGACGCTGCACTGAACGCCGCAAAGCCGTCATCCAGTTCTTCCTCGCCCTGGCCAGCGCTCTCATCATCGTCCGCTGCCTGATCCGACGCGCCTGGACCCTCTACCGGTGGGACACCCGCCCACGAAGCCCTCGCATCCGATGACCTACTGGCGGACGCCCT
>NZ_BAAALD010000233.1:0-1017 GCF_039528095.1 Kitasatospora arboriphila | reverse complement strand
CCGGGCGCCGCTCCCACGTGGGGAGGAGCGGCGCCCGGTGGCGTTTCCGTGACCGCCGCTTGAGACTGTACCTACTGGTATGTACAGTCGCTCCCATGAGCACCCAGGACCGCCTGATCGAGAGCACCCAGGAGCTCCTCTGGGAACGCGGCTACGTCGGCACCAGCCCGCGCGCCATCCAGCAGCGCGCCGGCGCCGGCCAGGGCAGCATGTACCACCACTTCGACGGCAAGCCCGACCTCGCCGCGGCCGCCCTCGCCCGCAGCGCCGAACAGCTGCGTGCCCTCGCCGAGGAACGCCTCGCAGCCCCCGGCACCGCCTACGAGCGGATCGCCGGCTACCTCGAACGCGAACGCGAGGTCCTGCGCGGTTGCCGGATCGGCCGGATGGCACAGGACCCGGAGGTCGTCGCCGACCCCCGGCTGCGCGCCCCCGTCGAGGAGACCTTCGCCTGGCTGCGCGGCCGGATCGCCGAGGTCGTCGCCGAGGGCGTCGCCGCCGGCTCCCCCGCCCCCCCCGGGGCCCCCCCCCCCCCCCCCCCCCCCGCCCCCGCCCCCCCCCCCCGGCCCCGCGGGGGCGCCCCCCCCCCCCCCCCCCCCCCCCCGGCGGCGCCCCGCCCGACACCGCCGCCGCGATCGTCGCCGTCGTCCAGGGCGGCTACGTCCTCGCCCGCGCCGCCGGCGACCCCGAACCCTTCCACCAGGCCGTCCGCGGCGCACTCGCGCTGCTGCGCGCCGCCTAGACCGGGGAGCACCCGTGCAGGCCATGCAGTACGAGATCACCCTGCCCGCCGACTACGACATGGGCATCGTCCACCACCGGGTCGCCACCCGCGGGCACCTGACCGATGCCCTCCCGGGCCTCGGCATCAAGGCCTACCTGGTCCGCGAGACCGGCACCCTCGGCTCCCCGGTCAACGCCTACGCCCCCTTCTACCTGTGGCGCACCGCCGCCGGCATGACCGACTTCCTCACCGGCCCCGGCTTCCGCGGCCTCAGCGCCGACTTCGGCCGCCCC
>NZ_BAAALD010000232.1:0-1038 GCF_039528095.1 Kitasatospora arboriphila | reverse complement strand
GAACCAACACAGTGGACGCGAGCAACTGAGGACAAGCCCTCGGCCTATTAGTACCGGTCAACTCCACCCATTACTGGGCTTCCATATCCGGCCTATCAACCCAGTCGTCTACTGGGAGCCTTACCCTCTCAAGGAGGTGGGAGTGCTCATCTCGAAGCAGGCTTCCCGCTTAGATGCTTTCAGCGGTTATCCCTCCCGAACGTAGCCAACCAGCCATGCCCTTGGCAGGACAACTGGCACACCAGAGGTTCGTCCGTCCCGGTCCTCTCGTACTAGGGACAGCCCTTCTCAACACTCCTACGCGCACAGCGGATAGGGACCGAACTGTCTCACGACGTTCTAAACCCAGCTCGCGTACCGCTTTAATGGGCGAACAGCCCAACCCTTGGGACCTACTCCAGCCCCAGGATGCGACGAGCCGACATCGAGGTGCCAAACCATCCCGTCGATATGGACTCTTGGGGAAGATCAGCCTGTTATCCCCGGGGTACCTTTTATCCGTTGAGCGACGGCGCTTCCACAAGCCACCGCCGGATCACTAGTCCCTACTTTCGTACCTGCTCGACCCGTCAGTCTCACAGTCAAGCTCCCTTGTGCACTTACACTCAACACCTGATTGCCAACCAGGCTGAGGGAACCTTTGGGCGCCTCCGTTACCCTTTAGGAGGCAACCGCCCCAGTTAAACTACCCACCAGACACTGTCCCTGATCCGGATCACGGACCCAGGTTAGACATCCAGCACGACCAGAGTGGTATTTCAACGGCGACTCCACAACAACTGGCGTTGCTGCTTCACAGTCTCCCACCTATCCTACACAAGCCGAACCGAACACCAATATCAAGCTATAGTAAAGGTCCCGGGGTCTTTCCGTCCTGCTGCGCGAAACGAGCATCTTTACTCGTAATGCAATTTCACCGGGCCTGTGGTTGAGACAGTCGAGAAGTCGTTACGCCATTCGTGCAGGTCGGAACTTACCCGACAAGGAATTTCGCTACCTTAGGATGGTTATAGTTACCACCGCCGTTTACTGGCGCTT
>NZ_BAAALD010000230.1:0-1129 GCF_039528095.1 Kitasatospora arboriphila | reverse complement strand
TCAAGCGCACGGGCAGACCTCCCGCATCGCCCCGATAGCTGCCGACCTTAGGTGCGGTGCGGTGCGGGTCAAGGGTCGGAGATCCCGGAGGGACGCCGTAGGCGCCCTTGACGCGTGCCGTGCCGGACCGCCCCCTTCCATGATTGCTAGCGGGCCGATGCGGGAACCCACGGACGGACGGTCGGGGTAGGTAGCCGGACCGGAAGCGGTCGCCGGCCATTCCGACGACTGATGCACCAGGCAAGGTGTCGAGCGTTGACGGCGAGTTCTGCTGTCTTCGACCCGGCACCCTGTTGGCACGTGCGCGCCAAGCCAAGGGACGCGCCCAGAGCGCAGCGAAGCGGAGTGGCGGGCAGGCGGCCCGCCCTGTGGTGGCGGCGCGCTTTCGGGCCCTGGAGGGGCCCGTCTTGAAGACGTAGAGAAACTTGTCAGGAATACAGGCAGCAAGCTGGGAACTCTGGTCTAGTCAAGCTTCGCCGTCGGCACGTAGCATCGGCGCATGCCTGGGGAGGGGTTACTAAGTCTGCCGTCGAGACCGCCGCTGAGGGGATCTCCCAAGCGGATTACATCGGCGCGGGATCGTCGGTGTTACAGAGGACGCAACACCCGCGGTTGACGCTTACGTGTCAAGCGCACGGGCAGACCTCCCGCATCGCCCCGATAGCTGCCGACCTTAGGTGCGGTGCGGTGCGGGTCAAGGGTCGGAGATCCCGGAGGGACGCCGTAGGCGCCCTTGACGCGTGCCGTGCCGGACCGCCCCCTTCCATGATTGCTAGCGGGCCGATGCGGGAACCCACGGACGGACGGTCGGGGTAGGTAGCCGGACCGGAAGCGGTCGCCGGCCATTCCGACGACTGATGCACCAGGCAAGGTGTCGAGCGTTGACGGCGAGTTCTGCTGTCTTCGACCCGGCACCCTGTTGGCACGTGCGCGCCAAGCCAAGGGACGCGCCCAGAGCGCAGCGAAGCGGAGTGGCGGGCAGGCGGCCCGCCCTGTGGTGGCGGCGCGCTTTCGGGCCCTGGAGGGGCCCGTCTTGAAGACGTAGAGAAACTTGTCAGGAATACAGGCAGCAAGCTGGGAACTCTGGTCTAGTCAAGCTTCGCCGTCGGCACGTAGCATCGGCGCATGC
>NZ_BAAALD010000229.1:0-1137 GCF_039528095.1 Kitasatospora arboriphila | reverse complement strand
TTTCGGGGAGAACCAGCTATCACGGAGTTTGATTGGCCTTTCACCCCTAACCACAAGTCATCCGCTAATTTTTCAACATTAGTCGGTTCGGTCCTCCAGTTAGTGTTACCCAACCTTCAACCTGCCCATGGCTAGATCACCGGGTTTCGGGTCTATACCCTGCAACTTAACGCCCAGTTAAGACTCGGTTTCCCTGCGGCTCCCCTATACGGTTAACCTTGCTACAGAATATAAGTCGCTGACCCATTATACAAAAGGTACGCAGTCACACCCGAAGGTGCTCCCACTGCTTGTACGTACACGGTTTCAGGTTCTTTTTCACTCCCCTCGCCGGGGTTCTTTTCGCCTTTCCCTCACGGTACTGGTTCACTATCGGTCAGTCAGGAGTATTTAGCCTTGGAGGATGGTCCCCCCATATTCAGACAGGATACCACGTGTCCCGCCCTACTCTTCGAGTTCACAACCTGTGCATTTTGGTGTACGGGACTATCACCCTGTACCGTCGGACTTTCCAGACCGTTCCACTAACACACAAGCTGATTCAGACTCTGGGCTGCTCCCCGTTCGCTCGCCGCTACTGGGGGAATCTCGGTTGATTTCTTTTCCTCGGGGTACTTAGATGTTTCAGTTCCCCCGGTTCGCCTCGTTAACCTATGTATTCAGTTAACGATAGTGTGACGAATCACACTGGGTTTCCCCATTCGGACATCGCCGGTTATAACGGTTCATATCACCTTACCGACGCTTTTCGCAGATTAGCACGTCCTTCATCGCCTCTGACTGCCAGGGCATCCACCGTGTACGCTTAGTCGCTTAACCTCACAACCCGAAGATGTTTCACTTCTGATTGCGAAAATTTGAGAGACTCGAACACACATTAACTGTGTGTCGTTTCAATTTTCAGCTTGATCCAGATTTTTAAAGAGCAAAACTTCGCAGTGCACCTTTTCAGGTTCACTCTGAAGTTTTCTTGTGTTCGCAGTAAAGATGGTGGAGCTATGCGGGATCGAACCGCAGACCTCCTGCGTGCAAAGCAGGCGCTCTACCAACTAAGCTAAGTCCCCAGCTTACATCATCAATCATGTATCTTTTATCTATAACTTCAACCAGTCAAAGTCATGGTGGGTCTGACAAGAC
>NZ_BAAALD010000228.1:0-1183 GCF_039528095.1 Kitasatospora arboriphila | reverse complement strand
GGCCGGTGCCGCCGTCCGCGAGCTGTCCGGCGTCCCGGCCGCGGCCGGCCGACGGGCCGGCGGACACGGCCGCCGCACCGCCGGCAGCCCTGTCGGTGTCGGCAGCGCCGTCGGTGCCGTCAGTGCAGCCGGTCGTACGTCCTGAAGGTGTAACTCGCGTCGTACGAGAGCAGGTTGCCACTCGCCGCCGGAAGGCCGAGCCGGTGGGACAGCAGCCCGGTCAGCGGGCCGCAGCCCTCCGGCGCGGGGGCGGCGAAGCCGTCGTCGTACGCGGAGAAGTGGATCAGCGGCGGGTTCCGGGAGACCCACTCCGAGGAACCCGCCCGCTGGAAGTGCAGACTCACCGGCGCGCTCCGCCCGATCTCGCAACCGTCCGGCAGCAGTGGGCCGGAGAGCCGAAAGCGCATCTCCATGCTGCCGGTGTAGAAGTCCGAGGCGCCGCCGTACTCCGCCTCCAGCGACAGCCCGAGCACCGGGCTGCGGTCCCCGGCCGGGGTGCCGGTCAGGCCGCCGGGCACCGCCGCCGTGCCGCCGCCGTGCCAGGCGCCCCAGACCTGCCCGGGCGTGCCGTCCGCGAGCGGGCCCTCGGCGTGCACCATCATGATCGGCCGCAGTGCCGGGAGGTCGGCGGCGCCCAGACGCAGCTTCGGGGTGGCCAGGTGCACCTCGCACCGCCAGCGGGCCGGGTCGACCCCCTGCGGGAGCTCCGGACAGTCGGCGTAGCCGGCCTCCAGCGCGGCCAGTTCGGCCTCCGGGGTCGCAGCGGACACCGTGGCCGTGGACGCCGTGACAGTGGACGCCGCAGGGCCTGCGGCGGCGGGAGCGTGGGCGGCGGGGACGGTGTCGGCCGCCTGTGCGGCGGAGGGGGCCGCCAGGGCGAGGGCGGCGGCCGCGAGGACGGTGACGGCGGCTATCCCGGCCCGCCGGATCCGGCGGGGGCGGCTGGGGCGGCGGGAGCGGTCGGGGCGGGCGGCGTTCTGAGCGGCGTGGGTTTCCATGGCGGCCAGCCTGCTGCCCGGGTCCCTCCGGCCGACATCGGTGAGAGCCCGGACGGCGCCCGGACAGTACCCTGACGCCGGGTCAGGGGCGGCCCCGACGGGGGGCCGGGGGGCGGCAGGGCAGGGGGGGGCGGGCCTCCGCCCACTCCCCCGCCACCGCCCCCCCCCCCCCCCCCCCCCCCGGC
>NZ_BAAALD010000227.1:0-1199 GCF_039528095.1 Kitasatospora arboriphila | reverse complement strand
GCCGTCATCGTCAGCGCCGCCCGTTCGCCGATCGGCCGGGCCTTCAAGGGCTCGCTGAAGGACGTCCGCCCGGACGACCTGACCGCCCAGATCATCGCCGCCGCCCTCGCCAAGGTGCCCGGGCTGGACCCGCGGCAGATCGACGACCTGATGCTCGGCTGCGGCCTGCCCGGCGGCGAGCAGGGCCACAACCTCGGCCGGATCGTCGCCGTCCAGATGGGCATGGACTACCTGCCGGGCACCACGATCACCCGCTACTGCGCCTCCTCGCTGCAGACCACCCGGATGGCACTGCACGCGATCAAGGCCGGCGAGGGCGACATCTTCATCTCCGCCGGCGTCGAGGCCGTCTCCCGGAGCATCAACGGCACCTCCGACGGCATGCCGAACACCCCCAACCCGCTCTTCGACGACGCGCAGGCCCGCACCGCCAAGCGCGCCGCCGAGGGCGGCGGCCACTGGCACGACCCGCGCGAGGACGGCATCCTCCCCGACGCCTACATCGCCATGGGCCAGACCGCCGAGAACCTCGCCGCGCTCAAGGGCATCAGCCGCGCCGAGCAGGACGAGTTCGGCGTCCGCTCGCAGAACCTCGCCGAGCAGGCCATCGCGGCCGGCTTCTGGCAGCGCGAGATCACCCCGATCACCACCCCGGACGGCACCGTCGTCTCCCAGGACGACGGCCCGCGCGCCGGCGTCACCCTGGACGCCGTCTCCGGCCTCAAGCCGGTCTTCCGCCCCGACGGCACCGTCACCGCCGGCAACTGCTGCCCGCTCAACGACGGCGCCGCCGCCCTGGTCATCATGTCCGACACCAAGGCCCGCGAACTCGGCATCACCCCGCTCGCCCGCGTCGTGTCCACCGGCGTCAGCGGTCTGTCGCCCGAGATCATGGGCTACGGCCCGGTCGAGGCCACCCGGCAGGCCCTCGCCCGCGCCGGCATGACCATCGGCGACATCGACCTCGTCGAGATCAACGAGGCCTTCGCCGCCCAGGTCATCCCCTCCTACCGCGACCTCGGCATCGACATCGACCGCCTCAACGTCAACGGCGGCGCCATCGCCATCGGCCACCCCTTCGGCATGACCGGCGCCCGCATCACCACCACCCTGATCAACTCCCTCCAGTGGCACGACAAGCAGTTCGGCCTGGAGACCATGTGCGTCGGCGGCGGCCAGGGCATGGCCATGGTCATCGA
>NZ_BAAALD010000226.1:0-1200 GCF_039528095.1 Kitasatospora arboriphila | reverse complement strand
GGAGACCCCCGGCAACCAGACCGCCAACGGCACCGCCGTCCAGATCTGGGACTCCACCAGCGGCGCCAACCAGCACTGGAACTTCAGGTGAGCTGAGCCGCACGGGGCTCGTGCCTCCGCCCGGATCCTTCCGCCCTACCCGGAAACCGCCGCGAGGCACCGGGGTTGTGATGCGCCCAGTACCGCAACGCGGCCTGACGAAGGACTCGGCACCAGGCAAGCGTGCAGGTCAGCACAGAGACGGGGCTTTTGAAGCCCTGCAGGCAACGGCGAGGATTCCAGAGCCGTCCGATTGACGACTCGTGCTGCGCACTCACGGCGGCACGCACATGTTAACGATAACAAAGCTGTGTGACAGCTCCATCCGTTCACCAAGGAGGTCTTCATGCGCAGACGACGTTCCAGCCGCAGGCATCTGCCCGTGGTGCTCGCCGTCGCGGTCGCGTTCGTGTCGGCACTGGCGGCGATGCTCGTCGCCAACCCGGCTCAGGCAGCCACCAGCGGCGCCTTGCGCGGTGCGGGTTCCAACCGGTGTCTCGATGTGCAGAACGCCAGCCAGGCCGATGGCACGTACCTGCAGATCTACGACTGCTCGAACGGGGCCAACCAGCTGTGGACGTTGACGTCCGGCAACCAGCTGACCGTGTACGGCAACAAGTGCCTGGATGTCCCGGGCCACGCCACCACGGCCGGTACCCGAGTGCAGATCTGGACCTGCAGCGGCGCTGCGAACCAGCAGTGGCGGGTGAACTCCGACGGCACGATCGTCGGCGTGGAGTCCGGGCTGTGCCTGGACGTCTCGGGTGCCGGCACGGCCAATGGCACGGCGGTGGAGATCTGGACGTGCAACGGCGGCAGCAACCAGAAGTGGACCGGCCTGTCCGGGACGTCGACCCCGACGACGCCCCCGCCGACGGGCGGCTCGTGCGCGCTTCCGTCGACGTACCGGTGGTCCTCGACGGGTTCGTTGGCGCAGCCGGCGAACGGGTGGGCGTCGGTGAAGGACTTCACCGACGTGGTGTACAACGGCAAGCACGTGGTCTACGCGTCGAACGTGTCCGGGTCGTCCTACGGTTCGATGATGTTCAGTCCCTTCACGAACTGGTCGGACATGGCGTCGGCCGGGCAGAGCGGGATGAGCCAGGCCGCGGTGGCGCCCACGCTGTTCTACTTCGCACCCAAGAACATCTGGGTGCTCGC
>NZ_BAAALD010000225.1:0-1212 GCF_039528095.1 Kitasatospora arboriphila | reverse complement strand
GTTCTCCTTCCAGTGTCGCTCCGGGAAGGCGGCGAAGGCGGTGAGGTCGTCCTTGGCCTCCAGCAGCATCGCTTTGACCTTGGGGAACTGCTTGCCGAGCATGTCGGCGACGGTGTCCAGCTGAGCTCGGACCGCGGCTTGGGTGGGTTGGGCGAAGATCGTGCGGATGGTCGCGGCGACCATCTCGGCCGGGTCCTTGGGGATGGTCGCGAAGGTGTTGCGCAGGAAGTGGACGCGACATCTCTGGTAGGCGGCCCCGAGCATGACCTTGCGGATCGCCTTGACCAGGCCGCTGTGGTGGTCGCCGATGACGAGGCGGACCCCGGTCAGGCCGCGTTCGCGCAAGTGACGCAGGAACTCGGCCCAGAACACCTCGGTCTCGCTGTCGCCGACCATCACCCCGAGCACCTCGCGGCCGCCGTCCTCGGTGATGCCGGTGGCGACGACCACGGCCCGGGAGACGATCTGGTGGTTCACGCGCGCCTTGCAGTAGGTCGCGTCCAGGTAGATGTAGGGGAAACGGGTGTGGCCGAGCGGCCGGGTGCGGAAGGCGGTGAGCTGTTCGTCCAGGTCAGCGCAGATCCGGGAGACCTCGCTCTTGGAGATGCCGGTGTC
The DNA here is from genome assembly GCF_039528095.1 of Kitasatospora arboriphila. Lineage (NCBI taxonomy): Bacteria > Bacillati > Actinomycetota > Actinomycetes > Kitasatosporales > Streptomycetaceae > Kitasatospora > Kitasatospora arboriphila. The sequence goes on along the minus strand of NZ_BAAALD010000225.1, from coordinate 597 downwards.
CGCTCCGAGGGCTTTGACCAGGTCGTCGACCGAGCGGGTGGACACGCCCAGGACGTAGGCCTCCATGATGACCGCGTAAAGGGCCTGGTCGATGCGGCGCCGGCGCTCCAGCAGGCTGGGGAAGAAACTGCCCGTGCGGACCTTGGGGGTGGCCAGCTCCAGCTCGCCGGCCTGCGTGGTCAGGGTCGTACGGCCCTCGGTTCGCGCGCCGGGCCCGGCACCGATCCGGGCGGTGGCCTCGGCCTCGATCAGCTCCTGCAGGATCCGCTGGGCGAGGGTCCTGATCAACTCGATTCCGTCGGCCGAACGCAGTGACTCCATGAGGCGGAGTAGGTCAGACTGGGATAAGGCCATCGCGTACCTCCCTGGGTGAACTCGCCGTTCTACACAGAGAGTTGCGCGATGGCTGCCCCATGACCAGGGGTCACTCCAAGATCCCTGCTACACCACTCCACGGGACGCCATCTGCGGCGGTCTGCCGCTGGCTCTCCGTATCTTGGCCTCCCTGCTTGTGGACGCACCAACCAGACCGCTGTCCCACCTCCGCCTGGAGCTGGAGGACGCCCACTCCAGGCTCTGTGTACTGCGCCGGGAGGG
>NZ_BAAALD010000224.1:0-1232 GCF_039528095.1 Kitasatospora arboriphila | reverse complement strand
GGAGTCCCAGATCTGGACGGCGGTGCCGTTGGCGGTCTGGTTGCCGGGGGTCTCCAGGACCCGTCCGCTGGCGACGTTGGTCAGGGTGTAGGAGCCGTCGCCGTTCTTGGTGGCCTTCCAGTGCTGGTTGGCGCCGCCGTGGTCGTCCCAGACCAGCAGCTTGGTCCCGTTGGCGGTCTGGCCGCCCGGTTCGTCCAGGACCCGTCCGCTGGCGACGTTGGTCAGGGTGTAGGAGCCGTCGCCGTTCTTGGTGGCGCGCCACTGCTGGTTGGCGGCACCGCTGGCGTCCCACACCTGGAGCGGGGTGCCGTTGCCGTTCTGTCCGGCGGGCTGGTCGAGGACGCGTCCGGCGGCGCCCACCGCGGAGAGCGTGTAGACGGTGCCGGAGTTGATACCGCCGCCCGGCGTACCGCCGCCGGCGCCGCCCAGAGTGGTGAGGACGGCGGTGTAGGCGGGCTTCTTGTTGCCGTTGTTGTCGAACAGCAGCGGGTTCTCACCGGTGCGCCAGGAGTCGCTGTCGCGGATGCCCCACACCGTGATGCCGGTGCAGCGCGCGACGGCGAGGCAGTCCTTGACGGCGTTGTCGTACGCCCCGGCGGACGCCTGGGCGATGTCGAGCTCGGTGATCTGGACGTCGACGCCGAGCGCGGCGAAGTTGGACAGCGTGGTCTGGAAGCTGGCCGGGGGGCCGCCGGCACCGAAGTGGCTCTGGAACCCGACGCAGTCGATCGGCACGCCACGGGCCTTGAAGTCCTTGACCATGCCGTAGACGCCCTGGGTCTTGGCGTCCGTCCAGCTCTCGATGTTGTAGTCGTTGTAGCAGAGCTTCGCCGAGGAGTCGGCACTCCGGGCGGTGCGGAAGGCCTCCTCGATGAAGCCGTTGCCCAGGACGTCCTGGAAGACCGAGCTGCGGTGCCGGCCGCTGCCGCCGTCGGCGAACGCCTCGTTGACCACGTCCCAGGAGTAGATCTTCCCCTTGTAGTGGGACATCTCCTGGGTGATGTGATTGTTCATCACGCCGCGCAGGGTGTTGGCGTCGGTGATCGAGGAGACCCAGTTGGGCAGTTGGGAGTGCCAGACCAGGGTGTGGCCGCGCATGCGCTGGCCGTGTGCGGCGGCGTGGTTGACGATCGAGTCGGCGGGGGCGAAGTTGAACGACCCGCGGGAAGGCTCGGTGGCGTCCCACTTCATCTCGTTCTCCGGGGTGACCATGGTGAATTCCCGGTCGAGAA
>NZ_BAAALD010000223.1:0-1248 GCF_039528095.1 Kitasatospora arboriphila | reverse complement strand
AGGCCTTTGAATAAGACAAAAGGCTGCCTCATCGCTAACTTTGCAACAGTGCCCTTTCGACTACCTCCCCTCAAAGCCATATCACGTACGTTAATCCTGACTTCATTAAAATCAGTGGTTTCACTGAGGAAGAACTATTAGGCCAGCCTCACAACATCGTAAGACACCCAGATATGCCGCCTGCTGCATTTGAGCATATGTGGAGTACATTAAAATCTGGCCGCTCATGGATGGGGCTAGTAAAAAATCGCTGTAAAAATGGCGACCACTATTGGGTAAGTGCTTATGTAACGCCAATAGCTAAGAATGGTTCGATTGTTGAATACCAGTCTGTAAGGACCAAGCCTGAACCTGAGCAGGTTTTGGCTGCGGAAAAATTATATGCTCAATTGAGAAGCGGGAAGGCCGCGAGGCCGAAATTGGCTGCTAGCTTTTCCGTGAAAATACTCTTGCTCATATGGGGTAGTATTATATCAAGCGCAATGGCTGCCGGCATGCTTACTGATACATCAATAAGCAGCTTATTGTTAGCCACTTTAATGTCAGGAAGCTTAAGCTCTGTTAGTGTTTTGGCTATTCTCTCTCCTCTTGGAAGACTGGTTGAAAGAGCCAGGAATATTTCCAATAACCCATTAAGTCAATCCCTCTACACTGGGCGCACCGATGAGTTTGGCCAAATAGAGTTTGCTTTACGAATGATGCAAGCTGAAACAGGCGCCATAGTAGGTCGCATAGGTGATGCATCAAATCGGCTTAGCGAACACACCCGAGGCCTACTAAAGGATATTGAGTCAAGCAATGTACTTACAGTTGAGCAGCAGGCAGAGACAGATCAAATAGCAACGGCAGTAAACCAAATGGTGGCAAGCATTCAAGAGGTTGCGAGCAATGCACAGCATGCTGCAGATGCGGCCGGAAGAGCAGACACTGAGACGGCATCTGGCCAGCGTCTGGTAGCCCACACAAGCCAGTCAATCACTGCCCTTGAAGGTGAAATTAGGCAAGCCACTCAGGTTATTCATGAGCTTGAAGGTCAAAGTAACGAGATATCAAAAGTTCTTGACGTTATACGAGGGATCGCCGAGCAAACGAATTTGTTGGCACTCAACGCAGCAATTGAGGCCGCGCGTGCTGGTGAGCAGGGGCGTGGTTTTGCTGTTGTCGCCGATGAGGTTCGCAGTCTTGCTGCTCGCACACAGCAATCGACAACGGATATTCAAAGCATGATCAGCGCTCTACAAGAGCGAG
>NZ_BAAALD010000222.1:0-1261 GCF_039528095.1 Kitasatospora arboriphila | reverse complement strand
CCTCCATCCGGGGCAAAACATAAAAACCCGATCTCACCAGTCGGGTTTTTTTGTGCCGCCCTTCTGGCAGAAATCGCATTTACTCAAATAAGGGGTCTGACGCTCAGTGGAACGAAAACTCACGTTAAGGGATTTTGGTCATGAGATTATCAAAAAGGATCTTCACCTAGATCCTTTTAAATTAAAAATGAAGTTTTAAATCAATCTAAAGTATATATGAGTAAACGGCACTGTTGCAAATAGTCGGTGGTGATAAACTTATCATCCCCTTTTGCTGATGGAGCTGCACATGAACCCATTCAAAGGCCGGCATTTTCAGCGTGACATCATTCTGTGGGCCGTACGCTGGTACTGCAAATACGGCATCAGTTACCGTGAGCTGCAGGAGATGCTGGCTGAACGCGGAGTGAATGTCGATCACTCCACGATTTACCGCTGGGTTCAGCGTTATGCGCCTGAAATGGAAAAACGGCTGCGCTGGTACTGGCGTAACCCTTCCGATCTTTGCCCGTGGCACATGGATGAAACCTACGTGAAGGTCAATGGCCGCTGGGCGTATCTGTACCGGGCCGTCGACAGCCGGGGCCGCACTGTCGATTTTTATCTCTCCTCCCGTCGTAACAGCAAAGCTGCATACCGGTTTCTGGGTAAAATCCTCAACAACGTGAAGAAGTGGCAGATCCCGCGATTCATCAACACGGATAAAGCGCCCGCCTATGGTCGCGCGCTTGCTCTGCTCAAACGCGAAGGCCGGTGCCCGTCTGACGTTGAACACCGACAGATTAAGTACCGGAACAACGTGATTGAATGCGATCATGGCAAACTGAAACGGATAATCGGCGCCACGCTGGGATTTAAATCCATGAAGACGGCTTACGCCACCATCAAAGGTATTGAGGTGATGCGTGCACTACGCAAAGGCCAGGCCTCAGCATTTTATTATGGTGATCCCCTGGGCGAAATGCGCCTGGTAAGCAGAGTTTTTGAAATGTAAGGCCTTTGAATAAGACAAAAGGCTGCCTCATCGCTAACTTTGCAACAGTGCCAAAAATAGTCCTTCAGTGGGACGAAATGATCCGGACCGCTGGCTCCCTGAAGCTGGGCAAAGTACAGGCTTCAGTGCTGGTCCGTTCATTGCTGAAAAGTGAACGTCCTTCCGGACTGACTCAGGCAATCATTGAAGTGGGGCGCATCAACAAAACGCTGTATCTGCTTAATTATATTGATGATGAAGATTACCGCCGGCGCATTCTGACCCAGC
>NZ_BAAALD010000221.1:0-1285 GCF_039528095.1 Kitasatospora arboriphila | reverse complement strand
TGAGCTTGCTCCGCTTTGACGGACACCCTCGTTGTAGTGGTCAGGCCGCGAGGACGGCCTCGTAGTCGGCGGGGCTGCGGTAGCCGAGGCTGCTGTGCAGTCTGCGTATGTTGTACCAGCCCTCGATCCACTCGAAGATCGCTGTGCGGGCTGCCGCGCGGCTGGGCCACGGCCGGTCCTCGATCAGCTCCCGCTTGAGCGTGGCGAAGAACGACTCCGCGAGGGCGTTGTCCCAGCACTGGCCGGTGCGACCGACTGACAGACGGACTCCGAACTCGCTTGCCAGTATGGCGAATTCACGGCTGGTGTACTGACAGCCGCGGTCCGAGTGGAAGATCACCGGACCGTCGGGACGCCGGCTGCGGCAGGCGGTCCGCAGGGCGTCGGCGACGAGCTCGGTCCGCAGGTGGTCGGCCGTGGCCCAGCCGACCACGCGGCGCGAGGCGATGTCGATGACGGTGGCCAGGTAGAGCCAGCCCTCACCGGTCGGGATGTAGGTGATGTCGCCGCACCAGCGCACGTCGAGGCCGGTCGGGTCGGGCTGGAAGTCGCGCAGCACCAGGTCCGGCCGTGCGGCGGCGTTCGGGTCCGGGATCGTGGTGCGGTGGCGCCGCCTGCGGCGCCGGCCCTGCAGCCCCGCCTCGCGCATCAGGCGGGCGACCCTGCGGCGGCCGCAGCCGTCACCGTCCCGGCGGAGCACGGCGTGGATGCGTGGGGCGCCGTAGCTGCCCCGCGACGTCTCGTGGACCTCGGTGATCTTCTCCGTCAGCTCGGCGTCGCGGACCGCGCGGGGACCGGGCGCGCCATTGCGGCGGGCGTAGAAGGCGGCACGGGAGACCTTGAGCAGTTCACACGCCCGCTTGACGCTGTGACCTGCCTGCTTCTCCGCCTCGATGAACGGGTGCACCGTCACCGGGTCTCCTTCGCGAAGAAAGCCGTCGCCCGCTTCAGGACCTCGACGTCCTCACGTAGCCGGCGGTTCTCCCGCCGAAGCCTCGCCAGCTCCTCGCGCTCGTCGCTGGTCAGGCCGTCCCGCTCGCCGGTGTCGACCTGGGTCTGGCGCACCCAGTCCCGCACTGCGGTTTCGGTCAGGTCGAAGTCCTTCGCGACCTGGCCGACCGAGCGGTCACCGCGTCGGCACAGCTCGACGATCTCCGCCTTGAACTCCGGCGTGAACGAGCGACGAGGGCGCGGCTTCTTCTTCCCCATGCTCTCCATGATGGACATCATCCTTCCGGGGCCGAAGCCCCTGATCAGGAGTGTCCGTCAAAGCGGATCAAGCCCA
>NZ_BAAALD010000220.1:0-1287 GCF_039528095.1 Kitasatospora arboriphila | reverse complement strand
AGCGGGTACGGGAATATCAACCCGTTGTCCATCGACTACGCCTGTCGGCCTCGCCTTAGGTCCCGACTTACCCTGGGCAGATCAGCTTGACCCAGGAACCCTTGGTCAATCGGCGCAAGAGTTTCCCACTCTTGTATCGCTACTCATGCCTGCATTCTCACTCGTGAACCGTCCACGACTCGATTCCTCGGCCGCTTCACCCGGCACACGACGCTCCCCTACCCATCACAGCGGGCGTTGGCCCTCATGCTGCAATGACACGACTTCGGTGATGTGCTTGAGCCCCGCTACATTGTCGGCGCGGAATCACTTGACCAGTGAGCTATTACGCACTCTTTCAAGGGTGGCTGCTTCTAAGCCAACCTCCTGGTTGTCTCTGCGACTCCACATCCTTTCCCACTTAGCACACGCTTAGGGACCTTAGTCGGTGTTCTGGGCTGTTTCCCTCTCGACCATGGAGCTTATCCCCCACAGTCTCACTGCCGCGCTCTCACTTACCGGCATTCGGAGTTTGGCTAAGGTCAGTAACCCGGTGAGGCCCATCGCCTATCCAGTGCTCTACCTCCGGCAAGAAACACGCGACGCTGCACCTAAATGCATTTCGGGGAGAACCAGCTATCACGGAGTTTGATTGGCCTTTCACCCCTAACCACAGGTCATCCCCCAGGTTTTCAACCCTGGTGGGTTCGGTCCTCCACACGGTCTTACCCGCGCTTCAACCTGCCCATGGCTAGATCACTCCGCTTCGGGTCTTGGGCATGCAACTCAACCGCCCTATTCGGACTCGCTTTCGCTACGGCTACCCCACACGGGTTAACCTCGCTACACACCGCAAACTCGCAGGCTCATTCTTCAAAAGGCACGCAGTCACAGTCCGAAGACTGCCCCCACGGCTTGTAGGCACACGGTTTCAGGTACTATTTCACTCCGCTCCCGCGGTACTTTTCACCATTCCCTCACGGTACTATCCGCTATCGGTCACCAGGGAATATTTAGGCTTAGCGGGTGGTCCCGCCAGATTCACACGGGATTTCTCGGGCCCCGTGCTACTTGGGAGAAGCTCAAGCGAGCCGTACGGATTTCGTCTACGGGGGTCTTACCCTCTACGCCGGACCTTTCGCATGTCCTTCGACTACCCATACGGTTTCTGACTCGCCCAGCCGCCGGCAGACGACTGAAGAACTTTCCCACAACCCCCTGAGCGCAACCCCTGCCGGGTCTCACACGCTCAAGGTTTGGCCTCATCCGGTTTCGCTCGCCACTACTCCCGGAATCACGGTTGTTTTC
>NZ_BAAALD010000219.1:0-1297 GCF_039528095.1 Kitasatospora arboriphila | reverse complement strand
ATGAATGATTGTTTAAACTGGTGTATTTCTGCCTTTATGCTTCGTAAGTTTGCTGTCGCGCCGTCAGTGCCCAGGCTATTCTGGCCAGCTTGTTTGCCAGAGCACAGGTGACGACAAAGTTGCTTTTCCGGCACAACAACTCCCTGACCCAGTCGGCCAACTTGCCAGACTGGTGTTCCAGTTTTTGTATGAATACCCTGGCACACTGAACCAACAAAGTTCGGATCTTTTTGTTGCCCCGCTTGCTAATCCCTAACAATGTCGTCCGACCTCCCGTGCTGTACTGTCGGGGTACCAGCCCTGTTGCCGCCGCAAAGTCACGGCTGCTGGCGTACTGCTTCCCGTCGCCAATCTCAGTTGAAATAGTACTGGCAGTCAGCGTTCCAACGCAGGGAATACTCAGCAAGCGCTGTCCAACCTCATCTTCGTCCAACTTTCGTTTCAACTGAGATTCCAGATCTTTAATCTGCTCAACAAGATAGTGATAATGCTGTTGTAATTTCAGCAGTAACTGGCTGAGATAAAGAGGCAAACTACTGTCCTCAAGAAGGGTACTCAGTCGACTAATAACGGCAGCACCTCGCGGAACGCTGATACCAAATTCCAGCAGAAAAGCATGCATCTGATTAGTTGTTTTCACCTTATCCTGAACCAGGGATTCACGGACACGATGCAGAGCTCGCATTGCCTGCTGAGATTCGGTTCTGGGCTGCACGAAACGCATAGATGGACGTGATGCTGCTTCACAGATAGCTTCAGCATCAACGAAGTCATTTTTGTTGCTTTTAACGAATGGGCGGACAAATTGCGGTGATATCAGCTTTGGAAAATGCCCTAACTCTTCCAGCTTGCGTGCCATAAAGTGAGAACCGCCACAGGCTTCCATCGCGATGGTTGTTGCCGGGCATGTCGCCAGAAATTCGATTAGCTTTGGTCGGGTGAATTTTTTACGGTAAACGGCCTTCCCACGATGATCCTGACAATGAATATGGAAAGAGTTCTTACCCAGATCGATACCAATAAGCGCAATGTTTTCCATGATGGTTCTCCGAATGAAAGCCTGTCCTCAGCATAGTACTGGGAAGGAGGGAGTGACCATCTCATTAAATAAAGCACGCTAAGGCATAGCTGACCTTGCCAGGCCTGCTTCGCCCTGTAGTGACGCGATCAACGGGCAGGAAACATTCCCCTTTCGTGCATGGCAGGCGCACACGAGTTCAGACAGCACGGTTTCCATGCGCGCCAAGTCGGCCATCTTCTCGCGCGCGTCCTTGAGCTTGTGTTCGGCCAGGCTGCT
>NZ_BAAALD010000218.1:0-1314 GCF_039528095.1 Kitasatospora arboriphila | reverse complement strand
CATCACTGCATTATCCAGGCAGTTTCCTTTACGCGACATACTCTGCGTCATCCCATGCGCCTTTAAACGTTCCTGATAGCTCCTCATCCTGTAATGCCAGCCCTGATCCGAGTGCAGCAGCGGAGCATCTCCCGGTCTGAGCTTCGGGAACGCACCGTCCAGCATCGTATTCACCATCTCCATCACCGGCCTTTCCGACAGGCTGTAGGCGATAACCTCCCGGTTAAACAGATCGAGAACTGACGACAGGTAAAGCTTTTTTCCCTGTACCGGGAACTCTGTCACATCTGTTACCCATTTTTCGTTGGCTTTTGACGCACCGAAGTTCCGGCTCAGGATATTGGGCGCGGCCTCGCCCGTTCTCCCTTTCCAGGCACGATATTTTTTCGCCCTTATCACAGACCGGAGTGACAGTTCTGCCATCAGCCGCTGCACTGTTTTATGGTTTATCCGCAGCCCCTGTTTTCTCAGTGCGAGCGTGATCCTGCGGTAGCCATAACGACCTTTGTGATAGTGGTATATCTTCCTGATGTTCTCTTTAAGACCCGCATACCTGTCCCCTTGCTTCAGTGCATTCATATTGTAATACCACGTGCTACGGGACATACCGGCCGCCCGCAGAAGGTCCCGCAGAGCGTGTTCATGCCTTAGTTCACTGATTATCAGGGCTTTTTGCCATTTTTTTCGCTCTGAACCAAGGCTTTCAACTTTTTTAGATAGGCATTCTCTGCCCGCAGATAACGCAGTTCGGCCCTGAGTTCTTCGGGGGAGAGTTTTTCCAGCTCTTTATCTGTCAGTGGTGGGATATTTTTTGGCTTTGTCATTTTTCCGGGCCGTCCGCATTGTATGTTTAAAAGACCTTCCGCTCCGGCATCGTTGTACACGTCGAGCCAGCGCCGGACAAGTATTTCTGCGGAGAGATTAAACCGGGCAGCCGCTTCACGCATCGTCAGGCGGTCACTGATAACCGCCCGGACGACCACGAGTTTAAATTCATCGGAATAATGATTATTTTTTGCAGTCAGGCCTTCTGCACCGTGGAACTGCCATGCCCTGACCCAGCGACGGACAGATGTTCTTTCAATACCAAAAAGGTCGGCTGTACTCTGTTCTCCGTCTTTACCGGACAAATAATGATTAACCACAGCCAGTTTTGTTTCAGGGGAATACTTTGGTTTAGCCATAAAATTGCACCTTACTCAGTTGGGTGTCCAACTTTTGGGGTGCAGTCCATGCGCTTGCGCGGGCCTACAGACAGTCAGAGCCGGATGCGTTGGCCGGGTAAGGCGCCAGCCGCCACCCGGCATAATAAGC
>NZ_BAAALD010000217.1:0-1316 GCF_039528095.1 Kitasatospora arboriphila | reverse complement strand
CTCGGGGCTTGACCCCGGATGTTGGACACCAGAGACACTCGGACCTTGATGGGCCTGGGTGGGCAGGAGTCCTGCACAGATGGTGATGAAGCACTACCCGCCGGAGTTCAAGGCAGACGCGGTCGCGCTGTACGAGTCGCGTCCTGGATCGACGATCAAATCGGTCGCCGACGACCTCGGGATCAATCCGGAGACCTTGCGGAACTGGATCCGGGCGGCCGGCAGGCCCACGCCCCGGGCCGCGGCGCCGGCCGCCACCGCGCCGGCAGCGACCGCGTCGTCGCTGGAGGCGGAGAACGAGGCCTTGCGCCGCAAGGTCCGCGAACTGGAGGAGGAGCGGGAGATCCTCCGCAAGGCGGCGAAGTATTTCGCCGGGGAGACGCGCTGGTGACCCGCTTCCAGTTCGTCGCCGACCACCAGCGCCGTTACGGCGTGAAGCGGCTGTGCCAGGTCCTCGGGGTCGCCCGATCCAGCTACTACCACTGGTGCCGCACCGCCCCCGAGCGGGCCGCCCGCCAGAGCTCGGACGCTCAGCTCACCACCCGCATACGAGCTGCCCACGCGGCATCGGACGGAACCTACGGCGTCCCCAGGATCACCGCCGAGCTCCGCGACGGAGGGCACCGGGTCAACCACAAGAACGTCGCCCGGCTGATGAAGGCCGCCTGCATCGCCGGCCTGCGGCTGCGTCGCCCCCGCCGCACCACCATCGCTGACCCGGTGGCCGTGAAGGCCCCGGACCTGATCGGCCGTGACTTCACCGCCACGGCGGTGAACACCAAGTACGTCGGCGACATCACCTACCTGAGCGTCGGGGCCGGGAGATTTCTCTACCTGGCGACCGTCATCGACCTCGCCTCACGGCGCCTGGCCGGCTGGGCTCTGGCCGATCACATGCGCGCCGACCTGGTCATCGATGCCCTGCATGCGGCCGGACGCACCCGCGGCAACCTGGCCGGAGCCGTCCTGCACACCGACCACGGCAGTCAATACACCAGCAGAGCGTTCACCGACGCCTGCCGACGAGCAGGCGTTCGCCAGTCCATGAGCGCCATCGGCAGCAGTGCGGACAACGCCGCGGCCGAGAGCTTCAACGCCACCCTCAAAAGGGAGTTGCTGCAAGGACGCCGAAGCTGGACCACCGAGCGTGAGGCCCGCCTGGCGGTCTTCCGCTGGGCCCACCGCTACAACACCGTCCGCCGCCACTCCCGCCTCGGACACCGCAGCCCAATCGCCTACGAGGCCACACTCAACGCAACATCAACTACCCTGACTGAAGCCGCATAGCCCGTGTCCAACATCCGGGGTCAAGGCCC
>NZ_BAAALD010000216.1:581-1352 GCF_039528095.1 Kitasatospora arboriphila | reverse complement strand
GCCCACGAGCAGGGTATGAGCGCGGCCATGCAGTCGAACCGCCTGAGCGTGATGCGTATGGTCGGGCGGACATGGCAGACCATCACGATGGTGTCAGGACTGCTGTTCGCCAGCCTGAGCGGGGTGTTGTGGTATCAGGGGAGCTTGATAGCGTCAAATCTGGCCGAAATCGACCGGCAGAACGCAGCGCTGTCGAAGCTGAACGCGAAGACCTGGGGCGTGACGTACCTGGAAGACAGCAACGGACGTTTTCTGGTGCTGCCGAAGGGGACGGCCGTAGACAGGACGCAGAGCTGGACGGTCGGGAACGGGCGGTCGAAGCAGAACGCGCTGAGACTGGTGAAGGAGTAAGTGCCGATGACCGAGCTGGAAAAACAGTTGCTGAGCGCATTAGAGCAGCTACAGCAGGACTACTCGAAAAGGCTGGACGAGTGGGAGAGCGCCTTCGGGGAATGGCGGAAAATGTCAGGGCTTATGCAACGGGAGAACGCGGCGCTGAGCGAGCGCGTGACGCGCTTGAGTCAGCAGGTGGAACGCTTGAGCGGGCAACTGCAGCGTTTGAGCCGGTAGTGCAGCGTCATGAGATGGCCGTGGCCGCAGAACGGGCGCACGAGCAACGGCAGCACGAAAAGGAACTGACGGAAGCGCGTTCCCGGCAGCGAAGCTATGACGGTCCGTCGCTGGGCTGAAATGCAGGAAAACAGGGTTCTCATCGGGCATTTACGCTGAAACCGGATGTCATTCACCTGGCTGCATAGCCATGCAGCCTGC
>NZ_BAAALD010000216.1:0-571 GCF_039528095.1 Kitasatospora arboriphila | reverse complement strand
GTAAAATTTATCTGTCGCGAACGGGGCGGTTTATCGGGTGGTTTGTTGCCGGTTTTACCTGACTGCCACCCCGTTCGCGGCGAACCCGTCCGGGGCGGTGCGGGCAACGGGTGTTATGTTTAATCAGCGTGAACGGCAGATACAAAAAAGCCCCGGAGGGCTTTTAACTACTGACTTATTTTTTTGAAGATTTGCTGGGTTTCAATTTGTCAGTATTTCCCGGCGTTTTTTTATTGTCACGCTGGCGTTTATCAGGTTCCCCTGTTGAATCGGCAATTCGTTTCGGACCCGGCTTAAGACCCATAATCGTTATCCTTTCAATAGTTAAGAGGAAAGCCCTCAAGCTAGATATATTGACCGCGTTACGGATTATCAAGAGGGGCTAACAAGATTATTTTTTGTTCTTTTAGGTTGATTGTGGTACTGTTGATATACATGTATAGCAAATGGTGTTCGGGAGGTTTATATGCTTGCTATCCGGTTATCTGATGAGATTGAGTCCCGTCTGGACTCGCTGGCGAAGCAAACCGGCAGAACAAAGACGTTTTATGCGCGGGAAGCAATACTGGCG
>NZ_BAAALD010000215.1:0-1435 GCF_039528095.1 Kitasatospora arboriphila | reverse complement strand
CATACTTTCGCCAGTCACTTTATGATGAATGGCGGAAACATACTGGTACTGCGAGATATTCTGGGGCATTCAGACATTAAAATGACAATGGTTTATGCTCATTTTTCACCAGATCACCTAGGGAAGGTGCGAACAAGTTCCTGATATGAGATCATCATATTCATCCGGAGCGCATCCCAGAGGGACATCATGAGCCATCAACTCACCTTCGCCGATAGTGAATTCAGCACTAAGCGCCGTCAGACCCGAAAAGAGATTTTCCTCTCCCGCATGGAGCAGATTCTGCCATGGCAAAACATGGTGGAAGTCATCGAGCCGTTTTATCCCAAGGCGGGCAATGGCCGACGGCCCTATCCGCTGGAGACCATGCTGCGTATTCACTGCATGCAGCATTGGTACAACCTGAGCGACGGTGCCATGGAAGATGCCCTGTACGAAATCGCCTCCATGCGCCTGTTTGCCCGATTATCCCTGGATAGCGCCCTGCCGGATCGCACCACCATCATGAATTTCCGCCACCTGCTCGAGCAGCATCAACTGGCCCGTCAATTGTTCAAGACCATCAATCGCTGGCTGGCCGAAGCAGGCGTCATGATGACCCAAGGCACTTTGGTGGATGCCACCATCATTGAGGCACCCAGCTCTACCAAGAACAAAGAGCAGCAACGCGATCCGGAGATGCATCAGACCAAGAAAGGCAATCAGTGGCACTTTGGCATGAAGGCCCACATTGGTGTCGATGCCAAGAGTGGCCTGACCCACAGCCTGGTCACCACCGCGGCCAACGAGCATGACCTCAATCAGCTGGGTAATCTGCTGCATGGAGAGGAGCAATTTGTCTCAGCCGATGCCGGCTACCAAGGAGCGCCACACGCCGAGGAGCTGGCCGAGGTGGATGTGGACTGGCTGATCGCCGAGCGTCCCGGCAAGGTAAAAACCTTGAAGCAGCATCCGCGCAAGAACAAAACGGCCATCAACATCGAATACATGAAAGCCAGCATCCGTGCCAGGGTGGAGCACCCGTTTCGCATCATCAAGCGGCAGTTCGGCTTCGTGAAAGCCAGATACAAAGGGCTGCTGAAAAACGATAACCAACTGGCGATGTTATTCACCCTGGCCAACCTGTTTCGGGTGGACCAAATGATACGTCAGTGGGAGAGATCTCAGTAAAAACCGGAAATAACGCCAGAAATGGTGGAAAAAATAGCCTAAATAGGCTGATTCGATGTGTTTGCGGGAAAAAAATCGGCCCAGATCCGCGAAATTTTAATCAGCGAGTCAGCTTGGGAAGAAATGACCTGCTTATTCGCACCTTCCTTAATTATTATCACAGCGCATCACAGCCAATTATTTTATGCCCGGCGATTCAGAAATATATTATTTGGTAAATTTAAAAGGCCGCACACTATCTGGCTTCCAGAATCGTCTTTACCCG
>NZ_BAAALD010000214.1:0-1581 GCF_039528095.1 Kitasatospora arboriphila | reverse complement strand
CGTCGCCGCCGGAGCCGCATCCGGCTCGGCCTGCTCCGCGGGCCCGGCCGGTGCCGCGGCCCCGGCGGCGGGCGGGTCGGCGATCGGGCAGCAGCCGAGCACCGCCGCCCGGTGCAGGCAGCGCGGGGCGAGCAGACAACTGCACCGCGCCTGCCCCTCCTCGGTCACCGCGCCGCCCGGGCCGGGCAGCAGGGTGACCACGGCGTCCTCGCCGCAGCGGACGCTGGCGCCCGGTCCGTCCGCCGCGGGGGCGACGGGCAGGGCGGCGTACTGCTCGATCGCCGCGTCGAGCTTCTTGCGCAGACGGGACGTCAGCGACTCCACCGCGGCCGCCAGCACCTCGGGTGCGACGGGCGGCAGCTGGAGGTCCTCGGCAGCGGTCATCGCCTGTACTCCGGTCATCGGGCCTCCCCGCGGAGGCGGTCGCCGACCCAGCGGGCGAGGGCGAGGGGACTGAGGGCGGCCACCGGCATGCCGGCGGCGACGAGCTGACGGGCGACCGGCACCGAGTACCGCGGGGTCCCGGTGTCGTCCAGCGCCGCGCAGCCCATCAGGTGCACCCCGGACGAGGCCAGCGCCCGCACCTCCCCGAGCAGGCCGCCCAGCGGGTAGCCCTCCTCGAAGTCGCTGACGACCGCGACCAGCGTGCGGCTGGGCACGGTGACCAGGGAACGGGCGTGCGCCAGTGCGGCGGCGATGTGCGTGCCGCCACCGACCTTGACCTCCAGCAGCAGCGACAGCGGGTCGGAGACCCGCTCCGTCAGGTCGGCGACCTGCGTGGAGAAGGCCAGGAAGTGCGTCGACAGGGTCGGCACGCCGCCCAGCACCGCCGCGGTGAGCGCGGACCAGATGACCGAGGCCTCCATCGAGCCGGAGACGTCGACCACCAGGATCAGCCGCCAGTCGGCCTCCCGCCGCGAGCGGGTGCTGAACACCGGCTGCTCGGGCACGACGACCGTCCGGCCGTCGTCCAGGCGGCGGGTGTGCGCCAGGTTGGCCCGCAGGGTCCGCGGCAGGTCGATCCGGCCGCCGGGGCGCCGGGTCGGCCGCGGGGTGGCCAGGCCGGTGAGGGCGGGCCGGAGCCGGGTGGCGAGCTCGCGGCCGAGCTCGTCGACCAGGCGGCGCACCAGCGGGCGCAGCCGGTTCAGCTGGTGCTCGGGCATGCCGCCGGCCAGGTTGAGCACCGAGGTCAGCAGCTCCATCGACGGCCGGACGGACGCCGGGTCGAGCTCGGCGAGCACGTCGGTGCGGCCGGTGTGCCCGGCGTCGGCGAGCACCTCCTCGCGGACGTCCGCGCCGAACAGCGCCTCCAACTCCTCCGACCACTCGCGGGCGGTCGGGAAGGACGCCTCCTGGCCGCCGCCGTTGCCGGAGCCGCCGTCGAGGTCGGCGTCGCCCTCGCCGCCGCCGCGGCCGTACAGCTCGTCCAGGGCCTGGGCGTAGCGGCGGGCGCCGTCGGGCAGCCGCTCCGGCTCGCGGCCGAGCAGCCGCCGCCACCGGTCGGCCGCCGACAGCCGGGCCTCGGCCGGTCCGCGGGCTCTGCGGGGACTGCAGAGAGGTCGCTGGCCGATGGAGGGGCTG
>NZ_BAAALD010000213.1:0-1605 GCF_039528095.1 Kitasatospora arboriphila | reverse complement strand
ACGGCTCTAAAACCCGCATCAACCAGCGCTTTCATGGGTGAAACGCCCAGTGAGACCGCGTTTGAGATCTGCCCTGTCCCGTGGCTGGTGTGCCGTCGGAGCGACCGCCGTGCTGCTGAGAATGGGTGTCGGGCAACGTGACAGATAGGGCACGGGTGGAAGCGTTGCCTCGTAAGCCAATGCGCCTGGCACGTGGATCAGTCATTCCAGAGTTCCGCTAATGTCCGAGCATGGCCGACAACGACACGCTCCGGACAGCGCCGGACGACCCTGTGGCAGCCCAGTGGCAGCTCGTGCGCGAGAAGGGCGGGTACCTCATCGACAAGACTCTTGTGGAGGCGGCATACGCCAACCCTGCCCTCCGGGACCTGTTTCCGCTGGTCAGCCATGGATCGCTACAGTTCAGTCGTTGCACCCGCTTCCCCTGGTCCCATGACCTGCCTTCGATCTTTCCCAATGGCGAACGGCGGTTCCGCGTGCTTCGGCTGCATGAGCCGCAAGGTTCGGGGCGAGAGCAGATCAGTGGCTCTGTTACAGCCCATGAGGCCGTGGAGCTCGTGGCCTCGCACCTTCCAGCAGGCTGTGGTCCTGCCCTTGACGGAACACCCGACGTCCTCGAACCGCTCAGCTGAGCCGGACAACTTGTCCGGCTGCGGGGCCTAGGGGCGCGGGCCTGGACGGGTGGCCAGCTGGCCTCGGGTGAGTCGGCGGACCATGATGCCGATCATCGCCCAGCGGATCATCGTCTCGGAGCGGGCCGGGCTTGTCTCGTAGTCCCGGGCGAGGCGGCGGTGGGCGGTGAGCCAGGAGAAGGTCCGTTCCACCGCCCACCGTTTGGGCTGGACCTGGAAGCCGCGCTGGCCGGGGTCCTTGCGGACGATCTCCAGGTCGCGGCCGAGGATCCGGGCGGTCCAGTCGACCAGGCGGCCGGCGAAGCCCTGGTCGGCCCAGACCTTGCGAACACTCGGGTGGTCGAGCCTGGTCCACAGCAGGGGCCGCTTCGCGCCGTCGCGGTCCTGAATGCTCGCCGCGACGACGTGGACGGCCAGGAGCAGGCCGAGGGTGTCGGTGACGATGAACCTCTTGCGACCCTTTACCTTCTTGCCCGCGTCGAAGCCCCTGGTGGAGACGGGGACAGTGTCGGCGGTGCGGACGGACTGCGAGTCGATCAGGCCCGCGCTCGGCTCCGCGTCGCGGCCATCGGCCTCGCGGACCTTGCCGCGCAGGGCGTCATGGATGCGCTCAACGGTGCCGTCGTCATGCCACCAGGTGAAGTACCAGTACACCGTCGGCCACGGGGCGAAGTCCTTCGGCAACTGCCGCCAGGAACACCCCGTCCGCACCACGTAGAAGATCGCGTCCACGATCCGCCGCCGTGGGTGCTTCTCCCGCCGGCCACCCTTCGGTCCCACCCGCGCGGGCGGGAGCAACGGCTCCACCAGTGCCCACTGCTCGTCCGTCAGGTCCGACGGATAGCCGCCCCCAACACCGCTCACAGTGAGCTCAACGAACTCCTCGGCAACGGGAAACGGCAGATCTCAAACGCGGTCTGACTGGGCGTTTCACCCATGAAAGCGCTGGTTGATGCGGGTTTTAGAGCCGTCC
>NZ_BAAALD010000212.1:0-1723 GCF_039528095.1 Kitasatospora arboriphila | reverse complement strand
CACTCAATGCCGCCGTCCCGGCCGGCTTCGGCACCGGGGCTGGTCCCGGGAAGGGCCGCCGGTGCCGGGGTACTGACTCGTGTGCTCAGGCGAGTACGAGGTCACGTGCTCAGCCGGGAACCTCGTCGTCTCCGGTCATGTCGTACTCGTCGACATCGAGCTCGGCACCGACTGCGGCGAGGAAGTCCAGAACATCGCGGTTCAGATGCCAGCCGAAGAGGTTGGGCGCGTCCGGAGCGCCTGGCTGTTCCTGGTCGGTGTCGTTGAAGTAGCGCACGACCTGAAGGACTGCCCCGCCGTCGTTGGTGGCCAGTCGGCCCACGAGTTCGGCGATGCGGTCCGTGTGCGGCCGGAGCCTGTCGAGGATGCGGGTGATCTGCTCGTCGACGCGCAGTCCCGGTTCCCGGCAGACGATCTTCCAGCTGTGGTCGACCGGAATCGTTCTGGGCCCGGTGAACCGGCTGCCGCGGACGGATACTTCGTCAGGGGTGATGCCCAGCTGGGAGGTCATCTCGTCGGCGGAGGCGTGCTGGCTGAACAGCGCGAAGTAGGCGTACTGGTGCAGGGGCATTCGGGGAGGATAGTGGTGCCCCGGGTGCGATGAGCGGGATTTTTCAGGCGGTACCGGGGCCGGCGGTCATGCGAATCCGCCGTCTCGCAGATTCGACCCTCTGGGGTCGTAGCGTGCCCGTGCCGTCTGGGGCTCTCGCTGGAGGCCATAGGGTGCGCGCATGGAGATCCCCGGCTTCGGCCTCGTGACCGTCGATGCTGACTTTGGCGATTACGTGAGTTCGCCGCTTGCCGTTCCCGTCTTCGGGGACGCCCTGTGCCAGTTCGTCGTCGCCGGCTATGACGATGACGACGCGAGGGTCGACTTCGAGACGGCCATCAACGCGTTTCTGGGGCTTGACGAGTCGGCTCTGAAGTCCGCGTCGGTGCCGGTCTTCCAGTACTACCTGGACGTGAAGGCCGAGGTGGGCGGCGACGAGGACTTCGTGTCCATCGCCGGCCCGGACGACGTCTGGTCCCATGTCCGGCCCGGAGGCGAGGTGTCGGTCCAGCGGGAGGACGCCCACGGCGACCGGCAGGTGTATGTCTCCGTGGAGTGCCAGTGCGCGTGGGAGCCCGAGCACGGACTTCAGATCGTGTTCCGCCACGGTTGCTCGGTGTCGAAGGTGGGCCCGTTCGACAGCCACCTCACCAATGTCTCCGCCTTCGACCGTGCGGATCTCGCTGACGTCGTCTATCACCGGTTCGGCTGAGGTTCCCTGCCGATGGTCAGCCTCACCGGTTCTCTTTCGCCAGAAGCTCGCGTCGTTGGCGGGTCCGGTAGGAGTCGCCGGTGAGGGTGAGGACCTCGGCGTGGTGGACCAGGCGGTCGATCATCGCGGCCGCGACGACGTCATCGGAGAAGGTCTCTCCCCCACCGGCCAAAGGGCAGGTTCGAGGTCACCATCACCGAGCCCTTCTCGTAGCGCTTGGAGACCACCTGGAAGACCAGGTTCGCCTCGGCGCGTTCAAGGGCTTGGTAGCCGACCTCGTCGACCACCAGGACGCCCGGCCGTAGGGCCGCTGGTTGCGGCGGGGTGCGGGCCGGGGGATCCGTCCGGCCTGCACCCCGCGGGCGGGGCGGCAGAGTGCCCAGCTGGTGCGACCGTACGATCCGGCCCCTGCAGCGCACGGAAGGCGCGCGGCCTGGAAACGACAAAGGGCCCGGCACCCG
>NZ_BAAALD010000211.1:255-1748 GCF_039528095.1 Kitasatospora arboriphila | reverse complement strand
CGGTGAACGCACTATGGCCACACTGGAGCGTCTTCTGAGCCTGCTGTCAGTTTTTGACGTGGTGGTATGGATGACGGACGGCTGGCCGATGTATGAGTCACGTCTGAAGGGAAAACTGCACGTCATCAGTAAGCGTTACACGCAGCGAATTGAGCGACACAACCTGAATCTGAGACAGCATCTGGCAAGGCTGGGCAGGAAGTCCCTGTCGTTCTCAAAATCGGTGGAGCTGCATGACAAAGTCATCGGGCACTATCTGAACATAAAACACTATCAGTAAATTGGAGTCATTACCAACTTTTGCTGAGTTGAAGGATCAGATCACGTATCTTCCCGACAACGCAGACCGTTCCGTGGCAAAGCAAAAGTTCAAAATCACCAACTGGCCCACCTACAATAAAGCCCTCATCAACCGTGGCTCCATAACTTTCTGGCTGGATGATGAAGCTATTCAGGCCTGGTATGAGTCAGCAACACCTTCTTCACGAGGCAGACCTCAGCGCTATTCTGACCTTGCCATCACGACTGTGCTGGTCATTAAACGCGTATTCAGGCTGACCCTGCGCGCTGCGCAGGGCTTTATTGATTCCATTTTTTCTCTGATGAACGTTCCGCTACGCTGCCCGGATTACAGCTGTGTCAGCAGGCGCGCAAAGTCGGTTAATGTCAGTTTCAAAACGTTCACCCCAGGTGAAATCGCGCATCTGGTGATTGATTCCACCGGGCTGAAGGTCTTCGGTGAAGGCGAGTGGAAAGTCAAAAAGCATGGCCAGGAACGCCGTCGTATCTGGCGTAAGCTGCATCTCGCCGTTGACAGTAAAACACATGAAATCATCTGCGCTGACCTGTCGCTGAACAACGTTACGGACTCAGAGGCCTTCCCCGGGTTAATCCGGCAAACCCACCGGAAAATCAGGTCAGCCGCCGCCGATGGAGCTTACGACACCCGGCTCTGTCACGATGAACTGCGGCGTAAGAAAATCAGCGCGCTTATCCCTCCCCGAAAAGGTGCGGGTTACTGGCCCGGTGAATATGCAGACCGTAACCGTGCAGTGGCTAATCAGCGAATGACCGGGAGTAATGCGCGGTGGAAATGGACAACAGATTACAACCGTCGCTCGATAGCGGAAACGGCGATGTACCGGGTAAAACAGCTGTTCGGGGGTTCACTGACGCTGCGTGACTACGATGGTCAGGTTGCGGAGGCTATGGCCCTGGTACGAGCGCTGAACAAAATGACGAAAGCAGGTATGCCTGAAAGCGTGCGTATTGCCTGAAAACACAACCCGCTACGGGGGAGACTTACCCGAAATCTGATTTATTCAACAAAGCCACGCGCTGGACACACCACGATGACAGCGGTTTTATCCCTTACGCCATCACCACCGGCCTTGATTACGAGGCGATGACCGAACAGCGCAAAGGCTATGAGAACTTTGTTTATCAGAACGGCGTTTACGATCTCGGCACCAAAGGTGATATGCGACGTAACG
>NZ_BAAALD010000211.1:0-245 GCF_039528095.1 Kitasatospora arboriphila | reverse complement strand
CTAACCTGATGTGGACCCTCGATCCCTACATTCAAACGCACTGGCAGCTCACCTCAGCCCTGGGGCTGGACGCCGGGGCGCGCTATAGCTCGGTATGGTTTGATTCCAACGATCGTTATGTTGTAGGTAAAAATGGTGATGATAGCGGCGAAGCGAGCTATCACAAGTGGCTTCCGGCGGCAGCGCTGAAGTATGCCATGACGCCGCAGTGGAACGTTTACCTCTCTGCCGGGAGGGGATTTGAA
>NZ_BAAALD010000210.1:0-1765 GCF_039528095.1 Kitasatospora arboriphila | reverse complement strand
CTGCTGCTGCCGTACCTGGACGGCCGGGTGGCCGCGACCATGGCGGACTGGCTGGTGCGCCTCAAGTCGGCCGGGGACACCGCCCGTGCCTGGTTCGGCCGGCACGGGCTGGACGCCGCGCGGCTGCTGGTGCCCGCCGCGGTCGGGAAGGCCGGGCCGGCCCGGCACGGCGCCGAGCAGGCCCTGCGGCTGATCACTGCCGCGCACGGCGCGGCGGCGGTGTGCGCGGTGGCCGGTGAGTACGGTCCGGACGCGGCGGAGGTGGTGGGCGTGCTGCTGTCCGCCGACCCGCTGGTGAACGCGCTGCCGGCGAAGCTGCCCCAGCCCGGCGACTGGGCGGAGCCGATGATGCTGCCGCAGCTGCTGGTGCGCGGCGGCGGGGGCGCGCTGCCGCCAGAGGCGGTGCGGCACGTGCTCACCGTGCTGGCGCTGTCCAAGCCGGGGGCGTTCTACCCGGGCCTGGAGCAGGTGGCGGAGGTGTGCGAGCCGGAGTCGCTGACGGCCTTCGCCTGGGCGGTGTTCGAGCAGTGGCGGCTGGCCGGCATGCCGTCGCAGGACGGCTGGGCGCTGCACGTGCTCGGCCGGCTCGGCGACGACGGGACGGTCCGCCGGCTGACGCCGGTGCTCCGGGCGTGGCCGGGCGAGGGGGCGCACCACCGGGCGGTGGACGGTCTGGAGGTGCTGGCCGCGATCGGCAGCGACGTCGCCCTGCTGCACCTGCACGGCATCGCACAGCGGGTGAAGTTCAAGGCGCTCAAGGCCCGGGCGCAGGAGAAGATCGCCGAGGTGGCGGCCGGGCTCGGCCTGTCCGGGGAGCAGCTCTCCGACCGCCTGGTGCCGGACTTCGGGCTGGACGCCGACGGCACCACCGTCGTCGACTACGGCACCCGCACGTTCACCGTCGGCTTCGACGAGCAGCTCAAGCCGTACGTGCTGGACGCGGACGGCGCCCGCCGCAAGGACCTGCCGGTGCCGGGGGCGCGGGACGACGCCGAGGTGGCGCCGGCCGAGCGCAAGCGGTTCGCCGCGTTGAAGAAGGACGTCCGCACGGTGGCGGGGGACCAGATCCGCCGGCTGGAGGACGCGATGGTCACCCGGCGGTCGTGGACGGCGGAGGAGTTCGGCCAGCTGTTCGTCGGACATCCGCTGCTGTGGCACCTGGTGCGCCGGCTGGTGTGGCTGGCCGAGGCGGACGGCGCCACGACGGCGTTCCGGGTCGCCGAGGACCGCACCCTGGCGGACGTCCGGGACGAGGTGTTCGTGCTGCCGTCGGGGGCGACCGTCCGGCTGGCCCATCCGCTGCTGCTCGGCGACGACCTCGGCGCCTGGTCGGAGCTGTTCGCCGACTACGAGATCCTGCAGCCGTTCCGTCAGCTCGGCCGGCAGGTGTACGCGCTGAGCGACGAGGAGCGCGCCGGTCACCGGCTGACCCGCTTCGAGAACGGTCCGGTGCTGCCGACCGCCCGGCTGGTCGGCATGGAGCGGCGCGGCTGGCAGCGCGGCGCGCCGCAGGACGCGGGTGTGGAGCGCTGGCTGTCCCGCCGGGTGGGCCCCGACCGCTACGTGGTGCTCGCCCCGGAGCACGGCATCGCGGTCGGCATGCACGACGTGTATCCGGAGCAGCGGGTGGAAACGGTGTGGCTCGACAGGCGCCCGGGCGACTACTGGTCCCGCGACCGGACGTTCCCGACCTTCGCCGAACTCGACGCGGTGACCGCCTCCGAGGTGATCGCCGACCTGACCGAGCTGACCACGCCGTGAACCC
>NZ_BAAALD010000209.1:0-1783 GCF_039528095.1 Kitasatospora arboriphila | reverse complement strand
GGCGGGCACCGAGCCGGGAGCGGCGGCGGCGGGCGCCGGCACGGCCACCGCCCTGCTCGCGCACGCCCACGCCCTCGGCACCGGCGAGCCCGCGTCCGCGGCCGACGCGGCCGATCGCGCGGGCGCGATCCTGCTCGCCTCGGGGACGATGATCGAGGCCGGCCGGGCCCTGCTCACCGCCGGCACCGCGCACGCCGCCTCGGGCCGCCGGCGCGAAGCCCTCGACCGGCTCGCCCACGCCGCCCGCCTGTTCGAGGACGCGGGGGCCCACGGTCTCCTCGACCGAACCGTCCGCGAACAACGCCGGCTGGGTGCCCGCGTGCCGCACCCGGGCGCCACCGGAGCACACCCGGACCGGCCCTACGACCTGTCCCAACGCGAACTCGACGTCGTCCGCCGGGTGATGGCGGGCCGCACCAACCAGGCGATCGCCGAGGAGCTCTACCTCAGCGTCCGTACGGTCGAGACCCACCTGTCCCACGTCTTCGCCAAACTCGGCGTCGGCTCCCGCGCGGCGGTGATCACCACACTGACCGGCCTGCTGCCGCCCGAGCAGCACTGACCCCCCTCCCGGCCCGGGGCCGGGAGCCGGATTCCCGATGTCCGGGCGGGATCGCAGGGTGGGCCGACTGGGTGTTTCACCCATGAAAGAACCAGTTGGCCCCAGTTTCTAGACCGCTTGGCCAGCTCTCCTGCGGCAACTCCTGAGGCCCTTTGTGGCAGGAGTTCCGCCTGCGTACGAACGTCCGTTGGAACTGTGCCGATCGTCCCGTCTCATCCCAAGGGGGCCAGGCTGGAGCACGATTGTCCCTGAGCTCCATGTTTCTCGGTGGAAGTGGGATTCCGCAGTACGCCGTCGTCATCACGGATCGTCGACCGTATCCGAGCGACCTGTCCGACGCCCGCTGGGCCCTGGTCGAGCCCACCCTGACCGCCTGGCGCCGGGAGCGCACGGCGCGTGCCCTGGCGTTCGGACGCCCACCCGAGCACGAACTGCGCGACCTCCTCGACGCGATCCTGTACGTCGACCGCACCGGCATCCCCTGGCGCTACCTGCCGCACGACTACCCGCCCTGGGAAACCGTCTACGCCTACTTCGCCCGATGGCAGAAGGAGGGGGTTTTCGAGCAGCTCAACGGTCTGTTACGCCGCCTTGTCCGCACCCGCGAGGGGCGCAGTCCCGAGCCGACGGCCTGCATCGTCGACTCGCAGAGCGTGAAGACCTCCACGAACGTCCCCGCCGCCACCCAGGGCGCCGATGTCGGGAAGCGAATCGTCGGCTGGAAACGCAACATCGTCACCGACACGATCGGCCTCCTGCTCGTCGTGCTGGTCACCGCCGCAAGCGTCCAGGACGGCACCGCCGGCCCACAGCTGCCGGCCGCCGTCGCAGCCGACCACCCGAGCATTCGCAAGGCCTGGGCCGACATGGGCTACAAGAACGCCGTCGTCGAACACGCAGCCACCCTGGGCATCGACCTCGAGATCGTCCGCCGCGAGCCTGCCACCAGCGGATTCGTCGTCCAACCCCGCCGCTGGGTCGTCGAGCGCACCTTCGGCTGGCTCATGAACCACCGACGCCTCGCCCGCGACTACGAGGCTCTCCCGGCCCGCTTCGGAGCCATGGTCCACGTCGCGATGATCAGCCTCATGACCCGCCGCCTCACCGGCGAGAGCACGCCGACCTGGCGCGGAACATGAGCCCCGAAGCAGGGACGAAACGCCCAGTCACTGGGCGTTTCACCCATGAAAGCGCTGGTTGATGCGGGTTTTAGAGCCGTCC
>NZ_BAAALD010000208.1:0-1858 GCF_039528095.1 Kitasatospora arboriphila | reverse complement strand
GGCGCCCAGGCCGCCCCCGCCCCGGCCGCTCCGGCGCCCGCTCCGGTGGCTGCTCCGGCCCCGGTCGCCGGCGCCCCGGCGGCTCCGGCCGCGGACAACGGCGACGCCTACGTGACCCCGCTGGTGCGGAAGGTCGCCGCCGAGCACGGCATCGCCCTGTCGGCCGTGTCCGGCAGCGGCGTCGGCGGCCGCATCCGCAAGCTGGACGTGCTGGCCGCCGCCGAGGCCGCCAAGGCCGCCCAGGCCGCGCCCGCCGCCGCTGCCCCGGCCGCCGCCCCGAAGGCCGCCGCCGCGCCGTCCGCGCTGCGCGGCCAGACGGTCAAGATGACCCGCATGCGCAAGGTCATCGGCGACAACATGATGAAGGCCCTGCACGAGCAGGCGCAGCTCACCAGCGTGGTCGAGGTGGACGTCACCAAGATCATGTCGCTGCGCGGCAAGGCCAAGGACTCCTTCCTCGCCCGCGAGGGCGTGAAGCTGTCCCCCATGCCGTTCTTCGTCAAGGCCGCCGCCCAGGCGCTGAAGGCCCACGCGGTCATCAACGCCCGGATCAACGAGGCCGAGGGCACCATCACCTACTTCGACACCGAGAACATCGGTATCGCGGTGGACTCGGAGAAGGGTCTGATGACCCCGGTCAT
Organism: Kitasatospora arboriphila; assembly: GCF_039528095.1. NCBI lineage: Bacteria > Bacillati > Actinomycetota > Actinomycetes > Kitasatosporales > Streptomycetaceae > Kitasatospora > Kitasatospora arboriphila. Next base: position 1,217 of record NZ_BAAALD010000208.1, on the reverse strand, counting down.
CAAGGGTGCGGGCGACCTCAACATCGCCGGCATCTCCAAGAAGACCGCCGAGCTGGCCGACAAGGTGCGCGGCAACAAGATCACTCCGGACGAGCTGTCCGGCGCGACCTTCACCATCAGCAACACCGGCTCGCGCGGTGCGCTGTTCGACACCGTCATCGTGCCGCCGAACCAGGCCGCGATCCTGGGCATCGGCGCCACCGTGAAGCGCCCGGTCGTCATCGAGGCCGACGGCGGCACCGCCATCGGCATCCGCGACATGACCTACCTGTCGCTCTCCTACGACCACCGCCTGGTGGACGGCGCGGACGCCGCCCGCTACCTGGTGGCCGTGAAGGAGATCCTCGAGGCCGGCGAGTTCGAGGTCGAGCTCGGCCTGTAAGGACCGCGCCGCACCCCGCGGACGCACGCACGGCGGACCCCCGCCCCGGGACACCGGGGCGGGGGTCCGCCGTTCGCCCGCTCGCCTCCGGGCCCGCTCCGGTGCCGACGCCCGGGGCGGGGGCCGGTGCTTGCGCGCCCCCGGCGGTCCGCTCCGCCCCTCCCCGTCGCGCCTCACATGCATTGGCCGGGGTGAGCGTGGATGCTGGAGCGGTGATGTACGAGACGGACTTCTGGCAGCTGATCGACGACACCCGCGAGGCCGCGGCGGGAGACCCGGACGACCAGGCCGACGCGCTGGTGGACCGGCTGGCGCAGCTCACCCCGGACGACGTCGTCGACTTCGCCCGGCTGTTCGAGGCTCGCTTCCAGCGCGCCTTCACGACCGAGCTGTGGGCCGCCGCGCACCTGATGCTGGGCGGCGCCTCCGCGGACGACTTCGACTTCTTCCGGTGCTGGCTGATCGGCCAGGGCCGCGAGGTGTACGAGCACGCGGTGCACGAGCCGGACGAACTGGCGGTGCTGGTGCCCGACTTCGACGAGGAGGAGGACGGCGAGGCCGAGGACCTCGGCTACGCCGCCGACGAGGCGCACGAGCAACTGACCGGGCTGCCGCTGCCCGACCTGGGCCTGGCACCGCAGGACGACCCGGAGGGCGCGCCGTTCGACTTCGAGGACGACGGCATCATGGCCAAGCGCTTCCCCCGGCTGTGGGAGCGCTTCGGGCGGTGAGGCGGGCACGGCGGGTACTGCGGGCACGGCCCGCCTGTCGGGGCGGCGGACCGGGCCGACGTGACGGACCCGGCCGGCACCGCGGTGCCGGCCGGGGGCGGGTC
>NZ_BAAALD010000207.1:0-2163 GCF_039528095.1 Kitasatospora arboriphila | reverse complement strand
GATCCAGTTCAGACTCAGTGTAGTCTGCTGCCGGTGACGGAAAACCCGCAGGGCATCGCTCTGTGAACAAAGGAATTTTTACTATGCTGGCTTCTGATACTGCAGGAATGAACTTCATCGTTTTTTCCCTCGCTTAAGGCTGTATATATATACAGTGTGCGCCGGGAGACCGGTTAGAGATCAAGGGGTGAAAGTCCCCGACCATTGAAGGACCAGCAATCCACAAGGTCCCCGAGTCATGCGTTGCATACCGCGAGGTATGGGGCGAAGCGTTGACAGGGGTGTTGACAGGCCAGCCATTGAGCCACGAAATGTATATTAAATTACCGGGTGCCGACGTTGTACTGTTAACGGAAGGCAACATCATAGGGTGCGATACTGCGAGTGCCACATGGACCCGGCGGGGTCTGAGACCCTGGCATGTCAATACGATCTCTACGCGGGAACCGGGAGATCTCCCCTCTGACCATCTGCCAGTGTCGGAGATGGCCCGCACCGGGAAGACGAGGAGTCATAGCCGGTGATGTACGGAGAGGAGAAGTCGGACTCGCTCATAGTAGCGGCGAAGCAGGCGAACAACCCGAAAGGAGCGGAGTCAGTGGAGCGAAGGAGCGGGGCCAAGGGGAACGCGGAACAGCCACACATGCGCCGGACACAGAGCCGGGAAAGCATGTCACAGAGGCTGTCACGCGTGCGGGAAGCTGCGAAGCAGCGGAAGAAAGAACGGTTTACAGCATTGTTCCACCTGCTGACAGTCGAAGCACTGGAAGCCGCATTCCTCTCCCTGAGCAGGAAAGCGGCCGCCGGAGTGGATGGCATCAGGTGGATGGACTACGCCGGAAACATGAAGAACAACATAACAGATCTGCACCGGAGGCTACATCAGGGCAGCTACAGGGCGCAGCCCGGCAGGCGTCACTACATCCCAAAAGCGGATGGAAAACAACGCCCGCTCGGCATCGCCTCGCTGGAGGACAAGATCGTCCAGTATGCGCTGGTGAAAATCCTGAACGCAGTCTATGAAAACGACTTTATGGGGTTCTCATACGGGTTCAGACCCGGGCGAAGCCAGCACGATGCACTGGACGCACTGGCCACAGGGCTGGTACGCACTAACGTAAACTGGGTACTGGATGCCGACATCAGTCAGTTCTTCGACAGGGTGAGCCACGAATGGCTGATCAGGTTCACAGAGCATCGGATCGGCGACCGGAGGGTAATCAGGCTCATACGTAAGTGGCTCACAGCCGGGACGTCGGAGGAGGGTCAATGGCGAGCAACGGAGGAAGGCACCCCACAGGGTGCGGTCATCTCACCGCTGCTGGCAAACATATACCTCCACTACGTCTTCGATCTGTGGGCGCATCAGTGGCGACGTCGCTATGCCACAGGCAATGTGGTAATGGTCAGATACGCCGATGACATCGTCATCGGGTTCGACAAACGATACGATGCCCGGCGCTTCCGTATAGCCATGCAGCGCAGACTGAGGGAGTTCGGACTCACGGTTCACCCGGAGAAAACCCGTCTGATGGAGTTCGGCCGCTTCGCTGCCGAAAACCGTGCCATCAGGGGAAAAGGCAAACCAGAAACGTTCAACTTCCTCGGGTTCACGCACATCAGCGGGAAAGATCGCAACGGCAGGTTCATGCTGATACGAAAGACCCGCCGGGATCGGATGACGGCAACTCTGAAAGCCATCAAAGACGGTCTGCGAAGGCGCTGGCATTACTCAATCCCCGAACAGGGAAAATGGCTCAGGAGAGTGGTTCAGGGATACCTGAACTATCACTCGGTACCGGGCAACTTCCCCACCATGCAGAAGTTCAGGACACACGTAACAAACCTCTGGCGCCGGGCGCTCAGGCGCAGGAGCCAGAAGGATGATACGACCTGGACGAAAGCAAACAAACTGGCAGCCGCATGGCTACCAAGGGTTCGGGTTCTTCATCCATGGCCTGTGGAGCGGTTCACCGCCAGACACCCGAGGCAGGAGCCCGGTGCGTAAATCGCGCACGCCGGGATCTGTGCGGGGGGTATCCGGTAACGGGTATCCCTACCGCGACAATTTATCTCCAAAGGAGGCAAGATGAACTACAGCATCACCACCCTCGGCAAGAAAACCATCGCCGGTTTCCATCTGGTCGGGCCCTGGGATCACAC
>NZ_BAAALD010000206.1:0-2470 GCF_039528095.1 Kitasatospora arboriphila | reverse complement strand
CGAGAAGCGGAAGCCCCCCGCCCCGCCCCCCCCCCCCCGGGGGCCCCCCCCCCCCCCCGAGTGCGCCACCCCCGGACTGCGCAGTTCCCCGCGCCCCTGGCGCTTGCCCCTCGACAGCTCGTATCCCGTTCCCCCAAGGAGTCCCGTCCGTGACGATCAACCACGATGCGGCGTGGGCCCCCGAGGCGGAGCCGGTGGCGGCGCCCCTCACCCCCGCCGACGTCGCCGACGCCGCCCGGCTGGTCTCGTTCGGGCTGCAGGCCAAGCTGCTCCCGGCGCGGGACGCCGAGTACGCCGAGCTGGTCCGCCGCTACCGCGAGGACCCTCCGTTCGCGCGGCTCGCCGACGCCGTCGCCACCGGCATGGGCCTGGTGGTGCTGGAGGTGTCGCCGCGGGCCGGCATGGCCGTCGCCGCCGACGAGGACTCGGTCTTCGCGGTGCGGATGGGCGACTACTCCCGCCGTGCGGCGTCCGAGTCGACCGACCGCTTCCTGCACGGCCTCGCGCACCTCGCGGTGGCGGCGCTGGCCTTCCCCCGTCCCGAGGACCTCGCCGACGACGGCTACCTGGGCCGGGTGACGGTCAACGGTGTGGACGCCTTCGTCCGGCAGGCGTGCCGCCGGCTGGAGGAGCGGGCCGAGGCGCAGGGCGCGGTCACCGACCCGGCCAGCGACGCCCCGGGCCTGGAGGCGGCCTGGCGGGTGTGGGCCCGCCGTTCGTCCACCGGTGCGACGAAGGACGCCCGCCGCCTGGCGGGTTCCACCACCGGCATCGTCTCGAAGGCGGTGCTGTTCCTGGTCGACTCCGGCTTCCTGCAGAAGACCTCGGACGACGCGGGCGGCACCTTCCGCACCACGGCCCGTTACCAGTTGCAGGTCCGCGACCTGGCCGGTTCGGCCGCGATGGCGGAGCTCACCGACCTCGGCGTCGTGCCGGTGACGGACGGTACGGCGACGCTGATGCCCGCCGACGACTCCGACGAACTCGTCGCCGACGCCGGACTGCCGTTCCACTCCCTCTGAACCTGCCTCCGACCTGCACCCGCCCCTCCACCTGTCACCCTGGAGAACCGCAGCACCATGTACGAGCTCAACCGGGTCCGCCTGTACTCGATCGGACCGGCCGGCGCCCGGTACGCCGACACGGTCCTCGACCTGCGCGGTGTCGGCGAGCCCGTGGCGGAGCCCGCCCCGCAGCAGATCGGCCTGTTCGGCGGCGAGCCGGAGGGCCCGCGGCGGCGCCCGGCCCCGGCCGGCGTGCTGTTCCTGGAGAACGGCGGCGGCAAGTCCGTCCTGCTGAAGCTGATCTTCTCGGTGATGCTGCCCGGACACCGCAACACCCTGGGCGGCGCCAGCTCCGGCGTGCTGCGCAAGTTCCTGCTCGCGGACGACTGCGGCCACGTCGCCCTGGAGTGGCAGCACACGGTGACCGGCGAGCTGATCGTCGTCGGCAAGGTCAGCGAGTGGCGCGGCCGCCAGGTCTCCTCCGACCCGCGGAAGTTCGCCGAGCTCTGGTACTCCTTCCGGCCCGGCCCCGGGCTGACCCTGGACTCCCTGCCGGTCGCCGAGCGGGCCAGCCTGGCCGGCGACCAGAAGGCCCGCGGCCGCCGCCGCACCATGAAGGGCTTCCGGGACGCCATGACCGAGGCCGGCAAGGCCTACCCGTACCTCGACCTCACCTTCGAGGAGATCCACGACCGCTGGAACGAGCACCTCGGCGATCTCGGCCTCGACCCCGAACTCTTCCGCTACCAGCGGGAGATGAACGCAGACGAGGGCGAGGCGGCCGGCCTGTTCGCGGTGAAGCACGACGCCGACTTCACCGACCTGCTGCTGCGCGCCGTCACCGACACCCGGGACACCGACGGCCTCGCCGACCTCGTCCACGGCTTCGCCGCCAAGCTCGGCCGCCGTGCCGAGCTCACCGCCGAACGCGACTTCACCGCCGGCTCGCTGGACCTGCTGCAGCGGATCGTCGACGCCACCGCCGCCCGGGAGGGCGTCCGCGAGACGCACCGCTCCGCCGAGCGCCGCACCCGCCGCCTCGCCCACGCCCTCGGGTCCCGGGCCACCGCCGAGCGGGACCGCGCGCAGGACCTCGCGGTGGAGGTCGCCGCCGCCGCGAGCGCCGTCACCGCAGCCGAGTCCGACCGCACCCGGCACTCCCTGATCACCGCCGAACTCACCTACCGGCACGCCACGCTGGCACTGGCCGCGGCCACCGGCGAGGCGGCCGCGCTGCGCCGCGAACTGACCGAGGCCCGCACCCTGCACTCCGCCTGGCAGGCCGCCGAGGCGGTGCTGCGGCACCGCGCCGCCGCCGACCGGGCGGCCCGGGTGTCCGCGGCGATCCGCGAGGCCGAGCTGGACGCCGCGCCGGCGCTCGCCGCCCGCGCCCAGGCCGCCGGTGCCCTCGCCCGCGCCCTGGGGGCGGGGGGCCCCCCCCCCCCCGCCCCCGCCCCCCCCCCCCC
>NZ_BAAALD010000205.1:0-2482 GCF_039528095.1 Kitasatospora arboriphila | reverse complement strand
AGAACTCAACAGCGTGCCAAAAGTCAACGCCAGATATGTTGACATCCCCGGCCGGGCGGACGGACGGGCGGGCGGCGGCCGGTGCTCAGATCAGCGTCCGCCAGTAGTACCAGAACCTGTTGAGCACCAGCAGGGCGATGCCGAGGTACCAGAGTGCCGGCACCACCCAGTGGTAGCGGGCCACAGACGGCCACCAGCGGGGGGCCGGCAGGACGCCCGTCCGCAGGTTGTGCAGGGTGAGGTACCAGGCCAGCGGCCCGACCACGGCCCACACCACCATGCAGTACGGGCAGAGCGCGCCTATCTCGTACAGCGCCTGGGTGATCAGCCAGACGGTGAAGGCCAGGCCGGCCAGGGCGCCGGCCTGCAGGCCCAGCCAGTACCAGCGGTGGTAGCGGGCACCGGCCAGCAGGCCGGCGCCGGCGGCGACCAGCACCGCGAACGCCGCCAGGCCGAGCAGCGGGTTCGGGAAGCCGAAGACCGACGCCTGGCCGGTGCGCATCACCGAACCGCAGCTGATCACCGGATTGATGCTGCAGCCGGGCCGGTAGGCCGGGTTCTCCAGCATCCGCAGCTTGTCGAAGGTCAGGACCGCCGAGGCCGCCAGGCCGAGCAGCCCGCCCACCACCAGCAGCCGGGCGAGGCCCCGCCCCGCACCGATCGTCGCACCGGAGGCCATGTCAGGCCCCGGTCGTCTTGCGGACCAGCGCCGTCCACTGCTCGCCGGTCACCGGCTTGCCGTCCTGGCCGAAGACGTTCAGCACCTTGCCGTCGAGCACCACCGTCGGGGTGCCCTGGGCGCCGCTGGCGGAGAACGCCGCGTCGACCTTGGCCGCCCAAGGCCGGTAGGTGCCCTCGGTGACCGCCTTGGTGAACGCCTCGGTCTTCAGACCCGGGACCTTCTCCGCGAGCTGCAGGATCCGGTTGACGTCCCCGAAGCCGTCCTCGCGCTCGTCGGGCTGGTTGGCGTACAGCACGTCGTGGAACTGCTTGAACTTGTCCACGCCCTCGTTCAGCGCGGCCCCCGCGGCGGCCAGCGCCGTCCGCGAGCCCTTGCCGCCGAGGTTCTTGTCCAGGAACGCCGCCAGGTGGTACTCGATCTTGTACTGGCCGCTGTCCGCGAGCTGCTGCACCGCCTGGCCGGCGGAGGCCTCGAACTGCTTGCAGACCGGGCAGCGGAAGTCCTCGTACACCTGCAGGGTGTGCGGCGCGTCGGCCTTGCCGTACACCACCACGGTGCCGTCCTGGCCCGTGGTGTTGGCCGGCACCGTCAGCGGCGCCGAGGCGGCCGGGTCCGCGTCCGAGGAGGTGGCGGTGGCGATCGCCGCCACCGTGCCGCCGACCACGGCCAGCGCCGCCACGACGCTCACCGCGACGACGGTGCCCCGCCGCAGCGCGGCGGCCTTCTTCTCCCGGCGGTGGGCCTCCTGGAGGCGCTCACGGGCGGAGGTGCGGGACTGCTGGGGCTGGGTGCTCATGATGATCCGTCGAATCCTCGCGTACGGGCGCACCACCGGGCCGCGCGGCCGTGCAGCGGTGCACCGAAGAGAAGGGGGAAGGCACGCGGGGCCCGCCCGCCCGGCGGCAGTGCCGTCAGCAGGCGAGCGCGAACACCAGCGGGCCGCGGCGCGGCGCCGGCGAGGGAACGACGGACTCCGGGCGGGGCAGTGGCTCCCGCGCGTCCGGCGAGGGCGCCAGCTCGGCCGGGCAGGCCGGCAGCGGCGCGAGGAACGACAGCAGATGCCGGACGACCGCCCCGGCCACCGCCCGCAGCGCGCGCAGCACCTGCGCCGCACCGCCGAGCGCGGCCGCACCGAGGCGCAGCCACACCGCGGCGGCGAGCGCCAGCGCCAGGTGCGCCAGCAGCACCAGCAGCCGCAGCGAACCGGCGGACTGCCCGGCGAGACCCGACAGCATCGGGCTGCCGTCCACCGAACCGCCGCCGCAGACCAGCAGATCCACCCCGTGCGACCGGGCGGCGACCGTCGTACAGCCGTCCTGCCCGAGGTTGAACGCGGTGTTCAGCAGCAGCTCGACCGGGACCATCACCGCCGCCAGCCGCCCCAGGCCGTGCCGGGCGCCGTCCAGCACCAGGGCCACCAGGAACACGGCCGCGGTGCACGCCAGGACCAGCGTCACGGGAAGCGGCCGACCCGTCAGCACGACCTGGCCCAGGGCAGCGAGCGGCACCGCGAGGGCGGTGAACACCGCGGCCCGCAGAACCCTCGTCGCCCGGCTCTCGGTCATGGACAGCGAGTATGCCAGGTCGTGGATCAGGACGGTGTAAGCGTCCGCACGGGTGACGCGGCGTCAGGAACGCCCGCTCCGCGCCCCCGCGGGCATACCCTGGAGACCCGGGAAGAGGGTGGTCAGCGTGCCGCACGGAGCCGAGCCCACCGCCGCCACGGTCCTCGGCGCCTGGATCTCCCGGCAGACCGAGACCCTCGCCGACCTGGCGGGGGGCGTGCGCGGCGAGGAGGCG
>NZ_BAAALD010000204.1:0-2945 GCF_039528095.1 Kitasatospora arboriphila | reverse complement strand
GCGCGCCCCCCGGCGTGCCGGTCGCCGGCGTCGCCGCGGACCTGGTCGAGGGGGCCCGGATCCTCGCCCTGCCAGAGCTGCTCGACGAGCAGCGCCCGGTCGGCGGCGAGCCGGGCGAACAGTTCGGTCTGCACGTGCTGCCACTGCCGGCAGACGGTGCCGACCAGGTACGCGAGGGCGGGCAGCCGCTCCAGCCGGGCGAGCCAGCCCTCGACGGAGGTGTCCAGGCCGCCGGCGGCGTCCCAGTCGGTGGCGCGCGGCCGGCCGGTGGCGGCCTGCAGTTCGTGGCAGAGCGAGAGGTTGCAGGCCTCGGTGAGCCGGGCGGTCAGGGCGCCGGCCAGGTCTCCGCGGGCCCGGTCGGTGACCGGGACGCCGAGGATCCCGCCGGGGCCGTCGGGCAGCAGCGCCCGGGCGGCGGCCCCGAAGGCGGCGGTGAGGGCGCCGGGCGCGGTGGTCTCCGGGCCGGGTGCGGCGGGCAGGGTGCGCAGGAAGGCCGCGAGGGCGAGCGCCCAGGGCGGCAGCGCGGCCGGGTCGGCGAGGACGACCGGGCGCAGGCCGTCGCCGAGCGGCCGGCCGGTCTCCGCGAGGTGGTCGAGCAGGACACCGGCGCCGCCATGGCCGCCGGCGGCGCGGCGCAGCCAGGTGTCGACGGCGGCGGCGCGGGTCCGCCGGTCCTCGTCCGGGTCGGGGGCGAAGTGTGCGGTGCCGTCCGGCCGGGCGGCGGCCCGGTCCTCGAAGGAGGCCGCGGCGGCCACCACGGCGCGCAGCCGCTCGTCGCCCCGGGCGGTGCCGGGGAGCAGCCGGGCGGGGCCGTCGGCACCCTCGTCGGCGGCTGCGTCGGCGGGGCGGAGCCAGGTCTGCAGGTCGAGCGACATCTCACATCTCCTGGAGTCGGGCGAGGCGGGTGAACAGCGGGTCGGTGCCGAGCAGTTCGTCGTACGTGCCGGTGGCGGTGACCCGCCCGCCGGAGAGCACGTGGATGCGGTCGGCGGTGCGGACGGTGCTGAGCCGGTGGGCGATGACGATGCGGGTGGTGTCGAGGCCGGCGACGGCCTCGGCGACCTTGCGCTGGGTGGCGTTGTCGAGGGCGGAGGTGGCTTCGTCGAGCAGCAGCACGGCGGGCCGGCGGACGAGGGCGCGGGCCAGCAGCAGCCGCTGGACCTGCCCGCCGGAGAAGCCCTGGGCGTCCTCGCCGATCCGGGTGCCGAGGCCGAGCGGCAGGCGGCGCAGGTCGTCGGCGATGCCGGCGAGTTCGGCGGCCTCCCAGATGCGGTCCTCGGTGACCTCGCTGTCGGTGCCGGCGAGGTTCTCCAGCAGGGAGCCGCGCAGCATCCGGCCGTGCTGGAGGACGGCGCCGAGCCGGCGGCGGACCAGCCGGGCGTCGAGGCCGGCGAGGTCCCGGCCGTCGTAGCGGACGGTCCCCGACTCCGGCTGCTCGAAGCCGAGCAGCAGCCGTACCAGGGTGGACTTGCCGGCGCCGGACGGGCCGACCACGGCGACCAGTTCGCCGGGTGCGGCGTGCAGCGAGACGCCGTCCAGGGCGGGGGCGGCGGTGCCCGGGTAGCGGAACACCGCGTTCTCCAGGGCGACGTCGCCGCCGAGCGGGCCGGGGTCGGCGAGTGCCCCGCGGCGCTCGCCCGGTGCGGACTCGGCGAGGATCGGCCGCAACCGGTCCAGCACGGGGGCGATGCCGTAGGCGCCGGCGGCGGCGTGGGTGACCTGGCCGAGCGCCATGGCGACCTGGCCGGCGGCGACACCGGCGGCCATCAGGTGCCCGGACGGGGTGTCCCCGGCCGCCGTCGCGCCCGCCAGCAGCACCGCCAGCAGCAGCGGTTGCAGGGCGGCGGTCAGCGCACCGGCCGCGGCGTCGGCCCGCTGGGCGGCGGCGTCGGCCCGCTTCTGCGCGGCGAAGGGCACCGCCCAGCGGGCGAAGGCCTGGATCTCCCGGCCCGCCGTCTGGATCTTGTCGATGCCGAGCAGCAGCCCGTACAGCACGCCCTGCAGCCGGCCGTGCAGGGCGAACACCTCGCTCTCGTACCGCTGCCGACGGCGGCCGAGGGCCAGCAGCAGCCCGGTGACCGCCAGCACGGCGAGCAGCAGCAGCGCGCCGAGCCACGGGTCGACCAGCAGCAGCACGGTCAGCCCGGAGGTGGCGAACACCGCGCCGAGCACCGCGCCGACCAGCACCTCGGACATCGCCTGGCGGGCCTGGGCGACCGCGTTCGCCCGGTGCACCAGGTCGCCGGTGGTGAAGTCGCGGAAGAACCGGGCGTCGTGGCCCAGCAGCCGGTCCCAGACGGCCGGTTCCAGCGCGGACTGCACCCGCCCGGTCAGCCGGACGGCCGCCGTGTTGCGGACGAGCACCAGCAACCAGGACGCCGCCACCGCCGACCCCAGCAGCAGGGCCAGCCAGCGGACGGGGTGCCGGTCCGCCGCGAGCAGCTGCGGCAGCAGCACGCCGGTGCTGAGCGGCACCAGCAGGCCGAGCAGGGCCGCGGCCAGGCCGGCCGCGGTGAGCCGGGCGAGGTCCCGGCGGGCACCCGGAACGGCCAGCACGAACCGGGCCAGCCCGGCCGGACCGAGCGCACCGGGCGGCAGCGGCGGGTACAGCAGCAGTGCCCGCCGCTGCAGCGCCACCCGGTGCTTGCGGCCGGCGGGTCGGGCACCCGCCGGGTCGTACCGCCGGTGGCCGCCGGACGGGCGCGGCACCAGCGCGATCGGACGGCCATCGTCCGCGGCGAACCCGACCACCGGGCCGGCCAGCCCGGCCGGGTCGGCGTGCCAGTCCGGGCCCTCCGGCAGGGTGATCGGGCGGGACCGCACCCCGGCCGACCGCAGCAGCGCGGCCAGCGGGTCACGGGCCGTCCGCACCGCGGCGGGCAGGTCGGCGGGCGGCCGGCCGTCCTCGCCGCGGACCCGGAGGCCGAGCGCGTCGAGGACGGCCC
>NZ_BAAALD010000203.1:0-2985 GCF_039528095.1 Kitasatospora arboriphila | reverse complement strand
GCCGGTCATCGCGGAAGGGCCGCCCGGCAGCGCCTGGCCCGGAACACCCGGCAGCTGGCCCGCCTGCGGCTGACCGCCGTGCGGGCCGTGGCCCACCGCTGCGCCCGGGTGCGGCGCGCCGCCGCCGACGAGCCGGTCGACCGGGCCGCCCTGCACGGGCACGCCGGCCGGGGCCTGCGCCGGAGCGGGCCGCCGGGCGCGGTAGCTCGTCCGGTACGCGGCGGGGGAGACGCCCAGCTGGCGGCGGAAGTGCCCGCGCAGCGCCACCGGCGAGCGGAAGCCGCAGCGCCGGGCGACGTCGTCCACCGAGAGGTCCGAGGTCTCCAGCAGCCGCTGCGCCTGCAGCACCCGCTGGGTGATCAGCCACTGCAGCGGGGCGCTGCCGGTGAGCGTGCGGAACCGCCGGTCGAAGGTGCGCCGGCTCATGTAGGCGCGGGCCGCCAGCACCTCGACGTCGAACTGCTGGTTGAGGTTCTCCAGCGCCCAGGTGACCACCTCGGCCAGCGGGTCGTTGCCGATCTCCTCGGGTAAAGACTGGTCGATGTACTGGGCCTGTCCGCCGCCGCTGCGCCGGTTCGGCACCACCAGGCGGCGGGCCAGCGCGTTGGCCGCCTCGGCGCCGTGGTCGGTGCGCACCACGTGCAGGCAGAGGTCGATGCCGGCCGCCGTGCCGGCCGAGGTGAGCACGTCGCCGTCGTCCACGAACAGCTCGCGCGGGTCGACGTGGACCCGCGGGTAGCGCTTGGCCAGCGTCGGCGCGTACATCCAGTGGGTGGTCGCCGGGCGGCCGTCCAGCAGGCCGGCCGCGGCCAGCACGAAGGCGCCCGTGCAGAGGCCGATGATGCGGGCCCCCTCGTGGTGGGCCTTGCGCAGGGCGGCGATCGCCTCGACCGGCGGCGGCTGGGAGATCGAGCGCCAGGCCGGGACGACGATGGTGCCGGCCCGCGACAGCGCCTCCAGGCCGTAGGGGGCGGTCAGGGTCAGCCCGCCGGTGGTGGCGAGCGGTCCCTCCTCGCCGGCGCAGACCAGCAGCCGGTAGCGGGGCACCCCGGCGTCCTGCCGGTCCACGCCGAACACCGAGAGCGGGATCGAGCTCTCGAAGATCGGCGCGCCGCCGAAGATCAGGACGGCCACCGTCTCCCGGCGCCTGCGGCCGGACAGCTTGCGGGCGGGGGCGGGGTGGTGCAGCGCGGACAGCACGGCCGGGCCGGCGTGCCCGCCCGGGCCACCGTCGGCCGGTCCGCCGGCGAAGTGCGGGTGGCCGGAGCCGAACTGACCGTGCGGCGGATGACCGGCGCCCTGCGGCTGGTGCGGTGCGGAGGCGGATGGCGAGCCGGCCGAGGGGGAGAGGTGACCGGACGTCAGGACGGTGCTGCCGGACGGGATGCCGCCGTGCGGGCCGACCTGGCCGGGCAGCGGCGAACCGGTGAGCGGGGAGGGTGCGCGCCCCGGGGCGGCGGCGCGGGCTGCCGACCCGTCAGCTCTGGCGGACCGGCCCGGGAGGCCGGTCGGCGGCTGACCGCCGTCAGGACCCGCGTCGCTCCTGCTCACCCTGCTCAAGGCGTTCCAGCCCCCTCGGTGGTGTGGTGTGGTGGTGCGGCACTGCCCGCCAAGATCGAATCTAGTGGGTGGACCGTTGCTGTTGTGACAAGTTCACCATCCGACGCTATGTCGACATGGCAATTTGGCGTGATGCATTCGATCACGAAGCGTGGCACCCGTCGACCCCTCTGGGAAGGGGGCGGGCGCAACGCTGGCTGGTTGTCGCACGACCGATCCCGGGCACCCGGGGACCCGCCGGCCCCACCGGCGGCCCTGGGCTGCGGCTTTGGCCAACACCCGGGCACCGCATCGAAATTGGCCGAAAACAGGCGGTACGAAACGGGGCGCACAGGACGCGCCCGTGCGCCGGTGCGAGCCCTTCTGCGCAGGGCTGGACAGCCCCTGCCGGGGGACACGGCCGGCGGCTAGGGTCGCCCCATGGACACGCGCAGCCGGCTCGAACTGGCCAACGACAACGCCGCCGGCTTCTGGCTGGCCCAGGCCCGGGTGCACGGCTGGGAGTCCGTCCGCACCCCGTGGTTCACCGCGGTCCGCTGCGACGGCGAGGCCGAGGTCCACCGGTTCGTCGTCACCCGCCCCCACGACGAACCCGCGGCACTGCAGCAGGAGTTGCTCGGCGTGCTCCGGCGGTGGCGGACGGCACGGCTCTGCCTGGAGGACCCGTACGGGAGCCTCGACCTGAGCGCGCACGGCTGCGAGGCCTCGCTGGGCCAGGCGGTGATGGTGCGTGAGCCCGGCGGCGCACCGGCGGCGGACGGGGCGGCCGTCCCCGCGGCCCCGCGGGGACGGCGCGGGGAGCCGGCGGGCCGGCTGACGGTCGGCGAGGCGCTGTCGCCGGAACAGCTCGGCGAGGTGGAGCGCGTGGTCGTCGACGGCTTCCCGATGCCCGCCCGGCTGCCGTTCGTCCGAGGCGCGATGCTGCCGCCCGGGCTGCTGGACGCCCCCGGCCACCGCGCCTGGGTGGCCCGGGTGGACGGCCGCCCCGCCGGGGCCTGCGTCAGCCACGACGACGGCACGGCCGTCGGCCTCTACTCCGTGGCGACCCTCCCCGAGCACCGCTCGCGCGGCATCGGCCGGGCCCTGGTGGCCGCCGTGCTGGCCGCCCACCCCGACCGGCCGGCCACCCTGACCTCGACCCTGCTGGGCGAGCCGCTGTACCGCCGGCTCGGCTTCACCGAGCACGGCGTCGCGCGCTGGTGGCGCTACCCGGCGACGCCGTCGTCGATGACCGTGTAGCCGGCCGCCGCCGCGACCGGTCCGACGGCCGCCTGCGGCACGGTGAAGCGGGTCAGCACCGGCGCCGGGGCGTCGCCGCCCGCGCTTCCCGGGCCGCCGGTGACGCCCGCGTGCGCCACGGCGGGCAGCGGGCCGGCCGGCGCCTGCAGGGCGGCCGCGGCGGCGGGGCTCAGCCGGACGGCGGCC
>NZ_BAAALD010000202.1:0-3137 GCF_039528095.1 Kitasatospora arboriphila | reverse complement strand
GGCCCCGCCGGTGCGGCTGGTCGGCGCGCGGCTGTCGGCCGCCGCGGCGGCGCTGCTGCTCGCGGTCGGCGCCGGGGCGGCCTGGGTGGTGTTCGGCACGCTGCCGCACACCGTGGCCCTGCCCCCGGTGGTGGCCCACGGAACCGCCCCGGCGACCGTCCGGGTCGAGCAGGCGGGCACGCTCGTCCGGCTGCTGGTGTCGCCCGGTGAGCGGGTGGCGGCCGGGCAGGCCGTGGCCGTGCTGCGCGGCGCCGACGGGCGGCAGGCCGAGCTGCGGGCCGACCGGGCGGGCACGGTCTCCGCGCTGGCGGCCGCCCCCGGCGGGCTGCTGGCCCCCGGCGCTCCCGTCCTCACCCTCGACCCGTTCGGACTCCCGTTGACCGTCCGGCTGTTCGCCACCGACCCGACGCGGGCCGCGGAGCTGCGGCCGGGCCGGACGGTGCTCGTCCCCGTCCCCGGTGGGGCACCCGTCCGGGCCGTGATCACCGCCGTCGACCCGCTGCCCGCCCGCGCCGACACGCTGGACGGCACCCTGCCCGTCGCACTGCCGGGCCTGCCCGCCGGCGCGGCCCCGGTCTGGACGGCGTACGCCGAACTCCCGCCCGCAGTACAGCAGTCGGCGGCCGCGCTGCCCGGCCCGCTGCCGGTCACCGTGAACCTCGACCTCGGCGCCCGCCACCCGTACCAGGCCGTGCTCGGCAAGGGGGTCGCGCGATGAGCCTCGACGTCCGGGAGAGTCCGGCCGCGGCCACCGACACGCCCCGTCCGGCCGCCGCGCAGGAGGAGCCCGCGAAGGCTCCGCGGGTGCGCAGGCCGCGCCGCTACCTGCGCACCCCGGTCGTGCCGCAGATGGAGGAGCAGGACTGCGGCGCCGCCTGCCTGGCCGTGGTGCTCGGCGCCTTCGGCCGGCGGGTGACCCTGCAGGAGGCGTCCCGGTCCTGCGGGGTGAGCCGGGACGGGGTGAGCGCCGCCGCGGTGGCCCGCGCCGCCGGCCGGTACGGGCTGATCGCCCGCGGCCGCCGGGTGGTGCGCGCCGAGGGCCGGCTGCTCGGCCTGGAGAAGGTGCCGGTGCCGTCGATGGTGCTGGTCACCGGCCCGCACTTCGCCGTTTTCGAGGGCGTCCGGCGCGGCCGCGTGCACATCAACGACCCCTCGCTGGGCACCTACTCGGCCTCACCCGGGGAGTTCTGGGAGTCCTTCGCCGGGATCGCGGTCGGCTTCGAGCCGGGCCCGGACTTCGAGCGCGGCGGCCGCCGCTTCCCGCTGCTGCACGCCCTGGCCGGCCGGATGCGGCCGTTCGCGGGCCCGCTGCTGCTCGCCGTGCTGCTGGCGGTGCTGCTGGCGGTGCCGGGGGTCGCGGCGGCGTTCCTGCTGCGGGCCTACCTCGCCTCGGTGACCCTGGCCGGCACCGCCTCCTGGGCGCTGCCGCTGACCCTGACGGCGGCCGGCGTCGCCGTGACGGTGCTGCTCGGCACCTGGCTGCAGCAGAGCCTGGTCAACCGGGTGCTGGAGGCGATGGCGGCCCGCGGCTCGTCCGGCTTCCTCTGGCGGATGCTGCGACTGCCGGGCTCGTTCTTCCACCGGCGGCAGCTCGGCGGTCTGGTGACCCGGGTGCAGATGAACGACGGCCTGGCCGCGCTGCTCTCGTACCGGGCCGCGGGCGCCGCCGCCTCCGCCGCCGGGGCCGCCGTCCACCTGGGTGCGCTGGCCTGGCTGGAACCCCGGCTCGTGGCCGTGCCGGTCGCCGTCGCGGTGCTGGACGTACTGGCGCTGCGGGTGGCCGACCGGCGCCGCGGCGGCCTGGTGCACCGGCTGCACGCCGAGCAGTACAAGCGCGACGGCGTCGCCTTCGCCGGGGTGTCGGCGATCGAGACGGTCAAGGCCGAGGGCGCCGAGGACTCCTTCTTCCGCTCCTGGGCGGGCTGGCAGGCCCGGGCGATGGAGACCGGTCAGAAGGTCACGGCCGCGGTGATCGTGCCGCTGTCGCTGCCGGGTGCGCTCAACTCGGCCGCCACCGCGACCGTGGTGGTGGCCGGTACCGCGCTGCTGCTCGGCGGCTCGCTCACCCTGGGCACCCTGGTGGCCTTCCTGCTGCTGCTCAACGGCTTCCTCCTGCCGGTCGGCCAACTGGTCGGCACCGGATCGGAGTTCACCGTCGCCCGGGCGCAGAACGCGCTGCTGGAGGACGTGGAGACCACCGAGCCGGACCCCTTCCTCGTCCCCGTCCTCGACGCTCCCGCCGAACCCGCCCGGCTGACCGGTGAGTTGGAGCTGCAGGACGTCTCCTTCGGCTACGACCCCAACCGCCCGCCGGCGATCTCCGGCATCTCGCTGCGGATCCGCCCGGGGGAGTGGGTCGCCGTGGTCGGCACCAGCGGCAGCGGCAAGTCCACCGTGGCCCGGCTCGCCGCCGGGGTGCTCCGGCCCTGGAGCGGCCGGGTGCTGCTCGACGGCCGCCCCCGCGACGACTGGCACCGGTCCGTGGTGACCTCCCAGGTCGCCTACGTGGAGCAGCAGTTGCGACTCTTCGAGGGCACCGTCCGGGAGAACCTCACGCTCTGGGACCCGGCCCTGCCCGAGGACGCCCTGCACCGGGCGCTCGCCGACGCCGAGGCCGCCGAGCTGGTGCGCCGCCGCGGCGGCCCGGACGGCGCCCGGATCGAGGAGGACGCCCGCAACCTCTCCGGCGGCGAGCGCCAGCGCCTGGAGCTCGCCCGGGCGCTCGCCCTGGAACCGGCCCTGCTGGTCCTGGACGAGGCCACCTCGGCGCTCGACGCGCACACCGAGGCCGCCGTCAACGCGCACCTTCGCCGCCGCGGCACCAGCTGCCTGGTGCTCGCCCACCGGCTGAGCACCGTGCAGGCCGCCGACCGGGTCGTGGTGATCGCGGACGGCCGGATCGTCCAGCAGGGCACCCCGGCCGAACTCGCCGCCGTCCCGGGCCCGTACCGCACCCTGCTGGCCGACACCGCGCGCGCCGGCACCCCGCTCGCCGACCGGGCGACCGGCACCCAGGAGACCGCATGACCACCGCCACCACCCCGGCGGCCCCCGCAACGGCGGGCCCGGCCGCTACCGCCGCCGCCAACCGGGCGGCGCTGGCCGCCGCCCTCGGCGGGCTGCACACCGCGGGGGCG
>NZ_BAAALD010000201.1:0-3208 GCF_039528095.1 Kitasatospora arboriphila | reverse complement strand
GACTACGGCGTCGTCGGCGACCTGTTCACCGTCCTGCCCCAGCTCACCGCCGAGGTGAAGGCCCGCAAGGGCTGATCCGAGAGCCGGTCGACGCACGGCGCACGAGGGCGCGGCACCCGGGAGACCGGGGGCCGCGCCCTTCGCCGCGCCTGCCTCCCGCCTGCCCCGCGCCGGCCTTCGGGTGGCATTCCGGCGGCCTTCCACCGGCCTTCCACGGGGTGTCCCGAGCCGTGGGACGTCCCCGCGTGCCGGCCCGGAGGGGCGCGTAGAGT
Source organism: Kitasatospora arboriphila (assembly GCF_039528095.1). Taxonomy (NCBI): domain Bacteria; kingdom Bacillati; phylum Actinomycetota; class Actinomycetes; order Kitasatosporales; family Streptomycetaceae; genus Kitasatospora; species Kitasatospora arboriphila. The sequence continues at coordinate 2,936 of NZ_BAAALD010000201.1, read as the reverse complement.
CCGGACCATGGGACTGCTGACGGCACTTGAGGGCGGACACGGGGACCGGGGCGACGCGGTGGTGGTCGACGGCCGGGCGATGTCGTGGGAGGAACTGCTCGGCGCGGCCGGCGCGGTGGCCGAACGGGTCGCGGGGGCGCCCGCCCTCGCCGTCCTGGCCCGGCCGACCGCCGAGACGGTGGCGGCCGTGGTCGGCGGGCTGCTGGCCGGCGTCCCCGTGGTGCCGCTGCCGCCCGACTCCGGGCCGAAGGAGCGCAGCCACATCCTCCGCGACTCCGGCGCCACGCTGCTGGCCGTCCCGCCGGGGGAGCAGGCGGAGGACGTCGAGACGGTGCCCGTGGACCTCGGCGCGCGCTCCGGCGCGACCTTCGCCGAGCCCGCGCCGGAGCGGCCCGCCTTCGTCCTCTACACCTCGGGCACCACCGGTGCGCCCAAGGGTGCGGTGCTCCCGCGCTCCGCCGTCGCCGCCGGCCTGGACGGCCTCGCCGACGCCTGGCGCTGGACGGCCGACGACACCCTCGTCCACGGGCTGCCGCTCTTCCACGTGCACGGGCTGGTGCTGGGGGTGCTCGGCGCGCTGCGCACCGGCAGTCGCCTGGTGCACACCGGGCGGCCCACGCCCGGCGCGTACGCCGGCGCGCGCGGCAGCCTCTACTTCGGCGTGCCGACCGTCTGGTCGCGGGTGACGGCGGACGGCACCGCCGCACGGGCGCTGTCCGGCGCCCGGCTGCTCGTCTCGGGCAGCGCGCCGCTGCCCGTCCCGGTCTTCGAGCGCCTCGCCGAGCTGACCGGCCACGAGCCGATCGAACGCTACGGGATGACCGAGTCGCTGATCACCGTCTCCACCCGTGCCGACGGCGAGCGCCGCCCCGGCAGCGTCGGCCTGCCGCTGGACGGGGTGCGCACCCGGCTCGTCGGCGAGGACGGCGGCGAGGTCCCCGCGGACGGCGGGTCCGTCGGCGAGCTGCAGGTCGCCGGGCCGACGCTGTTCGCCGGCTACCTCAACCGCCCCGACGCCGACGCGGAGGCCTGGACGGCCGACGGCTGGTTCCGCACCGGGGACGTCGCGGTGATCGGCCCGGACGGCTTCCACCGGATCGTCGGCCGGGCCTCCGTCGACCTGATCAAGAGCGGCGGGTACCGGATCGGCGCCGGCGAGGTCGAGGCCGCGCTGCGGGACCACCCCGAGGTCGCCGACGCCGCCGTGGTCGGCGTGCCCGACGACGACCTCGGCCAGGCCGTGGTCGCCTACGTGATCCCCGGCGGGCCGGTCACCGGCGAGGGTCTCACCGACTTCGTCGCCGCGCGGCTCTCCGTCCACAAGCGCCCGCGGCGGGTCGTGCTGGTGGACGAACTGCCCCGCAACGCCATGGGCAAGGTCCTCAAGAAGCAGCTGCTCGAACGCGGCTGACCGCCCCGCCCGGCATGTGCCCGGTGGCCGGACGCCGACGCTTCCGGGCGCCGCCAGGCATGGGACGGCGGCCCGTACGGGTACCACCGGTGTGGCGCGGGGGCCGCAGCACGGACTCCCGCCGCCCGGTGCGTGGGGCACCGGGGTGGGCCGAGGGCAGGGGATGCTCTGTGATCGTCTGGGTCAATGGCACGTTCGGCGCGGGGAAGACCTCCGCGTGCCGGGAACTCGTGGAGCTCCTGCCGGGAAGCCTCCTCTTCGACCCCGAACTGGTCGGCGCCGGACTCTGCCGGCTGCTGCCCGCCGACCGGCTCGCCCCGGTCGCCGACTACCAGGACCTCCCCTCCTGGCGGCGCCTGGTGCCCGAGGTCGCCGCGGCCCTGCTCGCCGAGGTGCCGGGCCCGCTGGTCGTCCCCATGACGCTGCTGCGCGAGGACTACCGCGACGAGATCTTCGGGGCGCTCGCCTCCCGCGGGATCGCCGTCCACCACTTCGTGCTGGACCCTGACGAAACGATCCTGCAGGAACGGATAGCCGCCCGGGACGAATGCCCCGGCGACCCCGAACGCAGCGAGCGCGTCCGCCGCTGGTGCCTGGACCACCTGCCCGCCTACCGCGCGGCCAGACGATGGCTCGCCCGTGACGCCCAGCTCGTCGACACCACCGGACTCACCCCCGAGCAGACCGCCCGCAGGCTCGCCCGGCTCGTCGAGGAGGGCACCGCACGCTGCCCGATCGTGCAGAGCGCAGACCCGACCGGCGACACCGTCGCCGCCGCCGTCCTGCTCTTCGACGAACAGGACCGCGTCCTGCTGGTCGACCCCGTCTACAAGCCCGCCTGGGAGTTCCCCGGCGGAGTCGTCGAACGCGGCGAGGCACCGACCGACGCCGCCCTGCGGGAGACCGCCGAGGAACTCGGCCTGCACCTCGACGCCCACGCACTGCGGCTGCTCGCCGTCGACTGGGAGCCCCGGACCGGCCCCCGCCGCGGCGGCCTGCGACTCGTCTACGACGGCGGGCGGCTCGGTGCCGAGGCCCGGCAGCAGCTGCGGCTGCAGGCCGACGAACTGCGCAGCTGGCGCTTCGTCACCCTCGACGAGGCAGCAGGGCTGCTGCCCGCCGCCCGGCTGCGGCGGCTCGCCGCCGCACTCGACGCGCGCGAGCACGGCGAACTGCGGTACCTGGAGGCGGGGCTGCCCGCCGCGGTCGGGGTCGCCACGGCCGGCTGACCGGGGGGTTGCGGGGCAGGACAGGGGCAGGACGGGGGATGGACGGGAGACGGCCGGGGGGCGGGCCCGGCCGCCTCCCGGTCGACGGGGAGGGCCGCGGACCGACGGTTCCATGATGGCGGGCCGGCGGGGGCGGGAGGGGTGGTACGCGGCGGGCGTGCAGGGGTGCGGGGTGGTGGGGCGGTCCCGGGGTGGGCGCGATTCCGCGGGTTCGCGCCATCCGGATCGCGCAGTTCTCCCCCGGCCTTCGGCCGGGGGGTGCCCCCACGCGCCCCCATGCGGTTCCCCGCGCCCCC
>NZ_BAAALD010000200.1:0-3348 GCF_039528095.1 Kitasatospora arboriphila | reverse complement strand
CCTCTGGCGCGTCACCACCTGGGGCATCGGCTCCCGCATCGACAAGATCACCGGCAAGGGCGGGAAGTAACCCTCCGGATCGACACGAGCGCCCCGTCGCGGTGCCGAGCAGTTGCTCGGCGGTCCGCGGCGGGGCGCTCCGTCGTTCGTGGGGTGCCGGGCTACCGGCAGCCGCCGGGCGGCGGCGGGGGCAGGTAGCGCTCCGCCCAGGCGCGCAGCTCGGTGAGGGCGGGGCCGAGCGCGGCCCCGGATTCGGTGAGCCGGTAGCGGACCCGCAGCGGCGGGCCCTCGTCGACCTCGCGGAGGACCAGGCCGGCCTCGCCGAGCTCGGTGAGCCGGTCGGAGAGCATCCGCTCGCTGATGCCGGGGATGGCGCGGCGCAGCTCGGAGAAGTGGCCGGGACCGTTGCTGAGCACGGCGACCACGAGCCCCGTCCAGCGCTTGCCGAGCAGGGCGAAGACCCGGGTGATGGCGGCGTCCGCCCCCGTACAGGCAGCGTGTGCCGGTGCTGTTTCCTGCGCCATGCCGTCCAGGGTACTGCCCCGCGGCAAGTGACTATAGAAAAGTAAGCTGCTACTGTTGCGGAAGCAGCGCACCGCGCTGCAGTAACTTCCGAAATGGAGGCATCGCCATGCCCACGCTGCTGCACATCGACTCGTCCGCGCTCTCCGAGGGCTCCGTCTCCCGCGAGGTCTCCGCGGCGTACCGGGAGGCCTGGGAGGCCGCCAACCCGGGCGGCACCGTGATCTACCGCGACCTGGCCGCCGAGCCCCTGCCGCACCTGGACGCCGCCGGCATCACCTCCGCCTTCGCCCCGGCCGAGCACCGCAGCCCGGAGCAGCAGGCGGCCTGGACCCTGCGCGAGCAGCTGGTCACCGAGCTGGAGCAGGCGGACGCCGTCGTCATCGGCACCCCGATGTACAACTTCACGATCCCGTCCGCCCTCAAGGCCTGGCTCGACCAGGTGATCGTGATCGGCCGCAGCGCGGGCGAGCAGCCCTCCGCCGCCGGCACCCCGGTCACCGTGGTTGCCTCCCGCGGCGGCGCGTACGGCCCGGGCACCCCGCGGGAGAGCTTCGAGTTCGTCACCACCTACCTGGAGAAGGTGCTGACCGGCATGCTCGGCCTGGAGGTCGACTTCGTGGTGCCCGAGTTCACCCTGGCCCGGGTCAACCCGGCGCTGGCCGGCTTCGCCGAGCAGGCGGACGCCTCCAAGGCGCAGGCGCTGGTGGACGCCGCGGCCCGTGCCGAGGCCGTCGCCAGCCGCGTCGCGGCCTGAGGCCCCCGCGCCCGGGCGGCCTCCGCTCCACCCGCCCGGGCGCGCCTGACCGGCGATCGGTACCCCACCGACCAAGCTGGTACGAACGAGCGGCCCGCCGGGCCGCCCCGCCGACCAGGGAGCCGACGTGACGCCCAACCCGCCCGACGAGACCGCCGGACCCCACCGCGCGGCCCCCGGGCCGGGCCACCCACCGCTGGAGATCGACGTCTTCACCGGCCCGGAGAGCGCCTTCTTCGCGACCTCCGTGCTGATCATGGGCCAGGGCACCGCGATCCTGGTCGACGCCCAGCTCACCCGCAGCGCCGGCCGCGAACTCGCCGAGTGGATCGCCGGCAAGGGCCGCCGGCTGCTCGCCATCGTGGTCACCCACCGCCACCCCGACCACTACTTCGGCGCCGAGGAGGTGCTGCGGCTCTTCCCCGAGGCCCAGCTGCTGGCCGCGCCGCCGGTGGTCGAGGGGATCGCCCGCACCGCCGTCGCCAAGGTCGCCGAGTGGAAGCCCGTCTACGGCGACGACATCCCCGACCAGCCGCTGCTGCCCGCGCCGCTGCTGCCGCAGCCGCTGATGATCGACGGCCAGCCGATCCGGGTGCTCGCGCTCGGCCAGGGCGACTGCGAGGGCTCCACCGTGGTGCACGTCCCGAGCATCCGCACCGTGCTCGCCGGCGACTTCGTCTACAACGGCACCCACGTCTGGACGGCCGACACCGACGCCCACCGCCGGATCGACTGGGCGCACAACCTGGCCCGGATCGCCGACCTCGGCGCGGAGCGGGTGGTCGCCGGCCACCGGGCGCCCGGCACCGACGACGACGCGCTGCGGGTGATCGCCTTCACCGGCGAGTACCTGCAGGACTTCGACCGCGCCCTGGCCGCCCACCCGCACGACCCGGAGGCCCTGGCCGCCACGATGAACGAGCGGTACGGCGCGCTCACCCTGCCCGTCATCCTCGACCTCGGCGCGGCCGCCAACACCACGCCGGCCGAGGACGCGGAGATCGTCGACGCCGAGATCGTCGACGCGGAGATCGTCGAGGAGGACTGAACCCCTCCGGCCGCCCCGGCCCACCCGGCCCTCCCGAACGGGCCGCCGGGCGGCGGATACTGGCGGCATGACGGCCTTCGACGTGATCGTGCCGGCCGGCGGGGCCGCGAGCCGGCTCGGCGGCGCCGACAAGCCCGGGCTGGACGTGGGCGGCCGGACCCTGCTCGACCGGGTGCTGGCGGCCTGCGCGGACGCTCGCACCACCGTCGTGGTCGGCCCCGTCCGGACCGTCGCCCGCACCGTGCACTGGACCCGCGAGGAACCGCCCGGCGGCGGACCGGTCGCCGCCGTCGCCGCCGGCCTCGCCGCGGTGACCGCCGACCGGGTGCTGCTGCTCGCCGCCGACCTGCCCTTCCTGGACGACCGCACCGTGCACCGGCTGCTCGCCGCCCTCGAGGACGCCGGGGCGGAGGCCGCCGTCCTGGTCGACGCGGACGGCCGGGACCAGCCGCTCGCCGGCGCCTACCGCACGGCCGCGCTGCGCGCCTCGCTCGCCGCCCTCGGCAGCCCGGACAGCCGCCCGCTGCGGCGGCTCACCGGGCCGCTGCACACCGTCCGGCTGGCCGACGCCGAGGCCGTCGCCCTCGACTGCGACACCTGGGAGGAGCTCGCCCGGGCCCGCGACCGGGAGCTGCGCGGGCGCGCCGGACGGTGATCCTCACCGCCCGCCCCGACGGCCGGTGAGCGGACCGACCCGCGCCGCACACGACCGCGGCACCACCGCGGACACCGGGATCGGGCAGCATGGGGCCATGGAGCGCACGCTGGATGACTGGATCGCCGAGGTCGGCGCCGAGCTGGGGATCGACTTCGAGGTCGACGTGCCGGGGCTGCTGGACCTCGCCCGGGTGGTCGCGCACGGGGTCGCCCGGCCGGCCGCACCGCTGACCGCCTTCCTGGTGGGGTACGCGGCGGCCGCCCGCGGCGGCGGGGCCGAGGAGGTCGCGGCGGCGACCGCCCGCACCGCCGCCCTCGCCGAACGGTGGGCCGCGCAGCACCCGCCGGAGCAGGCGTGACCGGC
>NZ_BAAALD010000199.1:0-3702 GCF_039528095.1 Kitasatospora arboriphila | reverse complement strand
CCGGCGCCCCCGGTGCTCCCGGTGCGGCGGCTCCCGGTGCGGCCGGCCAGCCCGGTGCCCAGGGCGCCGCCAACGGCGTGGTCGGCGCGGTCGTCGGCACGCCCGGTGCGGTGCCGCGCACCCCGGCCGGTGCCCCCGGCGGTGCTCCCGGCGCCGGCGCCCCGGGCGCGGGCGGCAGTGCCCCGGCCCCGCTGCCGTTCCGGCTCGGCGAGAGCGGCGACCTCCGCCGCCGTCCCGAGGTCCTCGGCCTGGAGCCGCACACCGGCCCGACCGTCGTCCCGGTGCTGCACCCCGGCCAGGTCGCCGCCGCCTACCTGGCGGCCCGCTCCGGACGCTCCGTGCAGGACGCGCCCGCCGCACCCGTCCCCGTCCGCGGGATCGCCGACGGCCGCCCCTACGGTCTGCCCGGCGGGCTCGGTCCGGTCGACCCGGCCCACCAGGCCGAGGTCGAGCGGCTGGTGCCGCGCCGCCCCGACGGCACCCCCGAGCTGCACCCCGACCCGGCCGGCGGCTGGACGGAGGCGCTCAACGGCGGCGGCCCGCGCGAGGCGGGCCGCGCCAACAACACCGTCGACGTCGCGCTCTCCTCGGTCGACACCTTCTCCGGCCTGCCGGTCTGCTCCGCGCCGCGGCTGCCCGACGGCCCGGCCGGCGAGTACGGCGGCCGCGACCGCGCGGAGCGCGAGCTCGGCCGGGAGTTCCACGACGTCGGTGCGGGCGAGGGCGCCCTCGCCCGGGTCGCCGAGACGCTGCTGCGTTCCGGCCCGGGCGCCCAGGCGCTGCTGGTCACCCTGGACGGCTTCCGGCGCTCGCACGCCTGGAACGTGGTCAACCACGGCGAGCGGCTCACCTGGCTCGACCACCAGACCGGCCGCAGCGGCCCCGAGCCGCTGCACAGCGCCGAGCACGGCCTGTGGGCGATCGCCCTGGACGCCGAGTGCCGGCCGCTGGACATCGTGCCCCCGGCCGCCGCGAACGCCGGGTCCGGACCGGCGAAGGCCGATCCGGCAGCAGCCGGTCCCGCGGAGCCCGGCCCCGCGGCGGCGCCCGCCGCCGCGGCCCCGCCGGAGTCCGGGCCGGAGCCCGCCCAGGCACCGGCCGCGGAACCCGCCCGTCCCGCCGAGCCCGCCCCGCCGCGGTCCCGGCTCCACATCCACCGCACCACCGCCGGGAGCGTCCGCCGATGACCACCCGCGAGCAGGCCCTGGAGGCCGCCCACCGCTGGATCAACGGCGCGCTCCCCGCGGAGGGCGCCCGCCCGGTGCACAGCCACGAGTTCGAGCACGGCTGGGTGGTGTGGCCCGAACCGCCGCCCGTCCACGTCAACCCGTTCACCGCCGTCCGGCGCGCCCCGGAGGAGATCGGCGCCGCCTGCGCGGTCGTCGACCGGCTCACCGGCGCGCTCACCGTCTGGCCGTCCGTGCCGGTGCCGGACGTCGTCCGGATGTACCGCGACTTCCTCGGCGCCGGCGACTACGACCCGGCACTGCCGCCCGCCACCGGCGCCGGCGCCCGGGCCGCGCTCCGCTACCGGGACGCCCTCGGCGAGGTGCGGACCCTGGTCGTGCAGTCCGCGACCGGACTGCCGCACCCGGCGCTGCGCGCCGCCGAGCAGCTCCGCGAGCAGGGCGTGCCCGCCGAGGACGTCCTCGGCCTGCACACCGACCTGCGGCCGGCCGCCCTGCCCGGCGGCTACGCCCGGCACGCGCTGGCCGCCGCCCTGCCCGGCGTCCGGATCACCCACGACCTGGCGTACGGGCCGTGGTTCGACGGGCGTGCGGAGGCCGTCCGGGCGGTGCCCGCGCCGGAGGGCGTGCGGCCCAACCGGGTGCCGTTCCCGCGTTCCGTGCCGCCGGCCCAGCCGGAGAGCGGCCGCCCGTTGGCGGAGCGGCTGGCGGCCCGGTTCGGCCCGGAGGGCGTCCGCCGGTTCGACGCCGCGGCGGTGGAGCACGCCGACCTGCCGGAGGCGGTCGCCCGGCCGCTGCTGGAGGTCGGCCTGCCGGTCGCCGTCGAGGGCTTCTTCGCGCTGCACCACCCGGAGCCGGACGGCGTCCACGACGGCACCCGCACCGACCTGGTGCTGCCCGACGCCGCCGCCCGCCTCGCCGAGGCCGGCCGCGGCACCCGGGCCACCGCCGACGCCCGGCAGGCCCTGCTGGGCCAGGTGGTGCTGGGCACCGACGGCTGGGCGCTGATCACCGTCGACACGCTGCAGGGCCGCGTCCGGGCGATCGACCCGGACACCGCCGCCGCCCGCTACTGCAACGCCGACGTGACCGCCTTCGCCCGCTGCCTGGTGCTGCTCGCCGAGCGCCTCCCGGCGCTGCGCGGCCTCCACCCGTACGCGGCCGGCCCCGCCGTCGCCGAGCTGCAGTGGGCCCTGGCCGCCGTCGACCGCACGGTGTTCACCGACCCGGAGAACTGGTGGGCGGTGATCGTCGAGCAGCTCTGGCACGGGCTGCTGTGACCGCGCCGGGCCGGTGACGGGGCCGCCGACCGGGTCGCCGCCGGCGGCCCCCGGACGCCGGAACGGGGGATCCGGGCAGGTGGGCGGACCGGATCGCGTAGCGTGTTCCGCTATGCGACTCGGTGTTCTCGACGTGGGTTCCAACACCGTCCACTTCCTCGTGGTGGACGCGCACCCCGGTGCTGCCCCCCTCCCGGCGTACTCGCACAAGGCCGAACTGCGGTTGGCCGAGCTGCTCGACGAGGACGGGGCGATCACCCCGACCGGCGTCGACCGGCTGGTCTCGATGGTCGCCTCCTCGATCGCGGTCGCCGAGGACAAGGGCGTCGTCGAGATACTGCCGTTCGCCACCTCGGCCGTCCGGGAGGCCGCCAACGGCGAGGCCGTGCTGCAGCGGGTCAGCGACGAGACCGGCATCGAGCTGCGGGTGCTCTCCGGGCAGGACGAGGCCCGGCTCACCTTCCTGGCCGTCCGCCGCTGGTTCGGCTGGTCCTCCGGCCGACTGCTCAACCTCGACATCGGCGGCGGCTCGCTGGAGATCGCCTGCGGCCTCGACGAGCAGCCCGACATCGCCGCCTCGCTGCCGCTCGGCGCCGGCCGGCTCACCGCCCGGCTGCCCGGCGACGTCGCCGACCCGGCGGACGTCCGGGAGCTGCGCCGCCACATCCGCGCCGAGATCGCGAACGTGGTCGGCGAGTTCACCAGACAGAACGCGCCCGACCACGCCGTCGCCACCTCCAAGACCTTCAAGCAGCTGGCCCGGATGGCCGGCGCCGCCCCCACCGACGCCGGACCGCGGGTGCCCCGGCGGCTCACCCGCAGCGGCCTCTCCGCCTGGCTGCCGCGGCTCGCCACCATGACCGTCGCCGAACGGGCCCGCATCCCCGGCGTCTCCGAGGGCCGCGCCCGGCAGCTGCTCGCCGGTGCGCTCGTCGCCGACGCGGCGATGGACCTCTTCGGCCTCGACGAGCTGGACATCTGCCCGTGGGCGCTGCGCGAGGGCATCATCCTGCGCCGCCTCGACGCCCTGGACACCCCGGCCGACCGGAGGCCCGCCCTCACCCCCTGACGGCCCGCCGGGTGAGACGTGGCCCACGCTTCCTCCGGCTCTGCCCCCATTCGTCCGCGCCGCCGCATACCCTGTGTCCCGTGGCGGAAGCACCGGACGACGACGCATCGCCGGCCGGCCGCGAGGCCGAGGACGGCGCGCAGCGGGCGTCCGGGCCGCGCCGGGC
>NZ_BAAALD010000198.1:0-3726 GCF_039528095.1 Kitasatospora arboriphila | reverse complement strand
CCGGGTGGGCAGGGAGAAGGGCATCGCGGCCGGTCCCGCCCCGGCCGGCTACCGGCCCGCCCGCGCTCCCGCCGGCGCCGCCCACCGAGGCCCTCCCGGTCGTGCCCCGCGAGCGGCGCAACCCGCGCACCGCGCTGCTGGCCGGCGGAGCGCTGCTGCTGGTGCTCGTTCTGGTCGGCGCGATCGCGCTGCTGCAGGACGGCGGCGAGACCGGCAAGAACGCCGGCAAGCACACCGGGAAGTCCCTCGACTCCGCGGCCTCCGCCGCAGCGCCCGCCCTCGGCAGCAACGGCTCGCCCGCCGCCGGCACGCCGTCCGCCGCCGCGTCGGCCTCCCCGGGCACGCCGTCCGCAGCCCCGAGCACCCAGCCCTCGAACACCCCCGCCCCGGGGAACCCGGCCCCCGGCACCCCGGAGCCCGGCGGCAAGGACGGTGCCGTCCCGGCCGGCTATCGGACCGTCCACGACGCCTCCGGCTTCTCGATCGTGCTGCCCGACTGGATGGCCGACAAGGGCCAGGACTACGACGAGACCAGCCGCCAGTTCCAGGGCAACGGGCTGAAGCTGATGGTCGACTGGAAGATCGGCGCGGGCGACAGCGCCCTCGCCGACTGGCAGGAGAGCGAGCGCGGCCAGACCTTCCGCAACTACCGGCGCATCCAGCTGAAGGCCGTCACCTACCGGGACTGGACCAACGCCGCCGACTGGGAGTGGACCTTCGGCAGCGGCACCACCTACCACTCGCTCAACCGCGGCTTCGTCACCGGCGGCGGCAAGTACGGCTATGCCCTCTACTGGACGAGCACCGACGCGGACTGGAACTCGGCGGCGAACACGGCGGCCCGCAGCATCGGCTTCGCCACCTTCCAGCCCGCGCCCTGACGCGCCCCGCCCGGGCCGTCAGCCGATCAGCCGCTGCTTGGTCCGGGCGAACTCCTCGTCGGTGAGGGCGCCCGCGCCGTGCAGCGCCGCCAGCCGCTCCAGCCGGTCCAGCAGGTCCGCCGGGGGCGGCGCCGCGGCGGGCACGGCCGCCCCGGCCTCCCGTCGGCGGGCCTCCGCCGCCACGGCACGGATCCGCTCGGCGAACGGCTCCGCCTTCACCACGTCCTCGAAGCGGTGCGCCCCGGTCAGCGCGACCACCTTCAGGACCTCGCCGTTGATCCGGGTCCGGACGACCGTCACGTCCGTCGCCGCGCCCAGCGCAACCGGCAGCGGCGGCTTGCCGTCCTTGAGGAAGAGCAGCCGATGGCCGGTCAGCACCAGCGCGCCCCTGCGGAAGTGGTCCGGGTGCCGTCCGGCGGTCGCCGCCACCGGCTCCTCGCCGGGCGCCGCGACGGCCTCCACGGTGCGCACGGCGGCGTTCCCGGCCTCCCGGCCGTTGCCGCTGCCGAGCACGTCGAAGGCCACATCGATCAGATCCGTCCGGTCCATACCGCGAGCCTACGGCCGCGGCGACGTACGCTGGCCGGGTCGAGAGGAAGTCGGACATGCGAGCGGCCCCCGGTCAGCTGGTGGCCGGACGGTACCGGGTGACGGACCGTCCGACGGGAGCCGGCCTGCCCGCGCAGGACGTGCACACGGGCGCGCCGGTCCTGCTGCACGCCCTCGACCTGCCCGAACTGCTCGTCGCCGGCGAACCGGGCGACCTGTACGAGGAACCCGACCACCACCGCGGCGACCGGCTCGCCGAACCCGTCGCCGCGCTGGCCGACCGCGTGCCGCGCCACCCGCGGCTGCTCGTCGAGACCGGCGCGGCCGCCGAGGGCGACCTGCTGTGGGTGGCCGCCGAGCGCGTCGCCGGCGCACCGCTCGACGAACTCGCCGACACCGGCCCGGTGCCGCCGTACCGGGTGGCCGAACTGGCCGCCGACCTCGCCGGGGCGCTGCGCGCCCTGCACGGCGCCGGACTGGTCCACGGCAACGTCACCGCCGGGGCGGTGCTGGTCTGCGAGGACGGCGCCGCGCTGCTCGGCGGACTGCTCCTCGGCGCCGCCCAGGAGGCGGTCTGCGCCCAGCTCGCCGGGCCGGTGCCGCGCCGCCGCTACGAGGCCCGCGCCGACCTGCTCGGCCCGCTGGCCGAACGCTGGCCCGCCGACGCCGGCCCGCCCGGCGACTGCTGGGCCCTCGGCGTGCTGCTCTACCGGCTGCTCACCGGCCACGGCCCCTACCCCGAGGACGACCTGCCGACGCTGCTCGCCGCCGTCCGCGACGGCCGGCGCTACCCCGCCGACGGCTGCGGTCCGCTGCGCAGCCTCGTCGAGGAACTGCTCGACCTCGGCCCGGCCGCGCGCCCCACCGCCGAGGACGTCCAGCGCAGGGTGCGCGCCCTGCTCGCCGGCGCGCCCGAGCCGTTCGGCCCCGGCGAGGAGGAGGCGCCGCTGCTGCCGGTGGTGCGGCCGGCCGGCCCGGTGGTGCCGCACCCGCGCGGGCGGCGGCACGGCGGCGGACACCTGCCGGTGCCCCGCGGCCCCTCCCGGGTGCCTCCCGCGCTGCTCGGCCCGCTGCTGGTCGGCGGGGTGCTGCTGGCGCTGGTCGCGGCCCTCGCCGCGGTCGTCCTGGCGGCGGGCTGACCGTGCCGGGCGCGCAGCGGTGCATTCCGGGCCCCGGCGCAACCCGGCCCGGTGTGGTTGAGAAGATGTCCGTGCGGTGAGTCTGCGGTGCACCGATACCTCCGTCACGGTGACGGTGGACTGAGGATGGGGGAACGGTCGCCATGGGCGTGCAGGACCGGTCGTCGGAAGGCATGGACACCGGCCGGGTACTGGCCGGACGGTACGTCCTGGGGGACCGGCTCGGCCGCGGCGGCATGGGCACGGTCTGGCGGGCCCGCGACGAGATGCTCGACCGCGAGGTCGCGGTCAAGGAGCTGACCGTCAACCACCTCCCCGAGGAGGAGCTGGAGATCCTGCAGTCCCGCATGAAGCGGGAGGCCAGGGCCGCCGCCAGGATCAAGCACCCCGGCGTCATCACCATCCACGACGTGCTGGAGGACGACGGCCGCCCCTGGATCGTGATGGAGCTGGTCGACGGCCGGTCGCTGGCCGACGTGATCAGCCAGGACGGCACCCTCGCGCCGCGCGAGGCCGCCGAGGTCGGCCTGCAGGTGCTGGCCGCGCTGCACCGCGGCCACCAGCTCGGGGTGCTGCACCGCGACGTCAAGCCCGCCAACGTGCTGCTGGAGAAGGGCACCGGCCGCGTCGTCCTGCTCGACTTCGGCATCGCCACCTTCGAGGGCTCCACCGAACTCACCCGCCCCGGCGACCTGGTCGGCTCGCCGGACTACCTCGCGCCCGAGCGCGCCCAGGGCGAACGCCCCGGCCCGGCCTCCGACCTGTGGGGCCTCGGGGCCACGCTGTACGCCGCGGTGGAGGGCGAGTCGCCGTTCCGCCGCACCTCCCCGCTCACCACGCTGGCCGCGGTGGTCGGCGACCCGCTGCCGGAGCCCCGCCGGGCCGGCGCGCTCGGCCCGGTGCTGGCCGCGCTGATGGCCAAGGACGCGGCCGAGCGTCCCACCGCCGACGAGGCCGCCCGGATGCTGCGCGAGGTCACCGCCGGTCACACCCTCGGCATGAAGGCCCGGCCGGCCGCCTCGGCGCACCGGGTGCCGACCCAGCAGGTGCCGGTGGTCGACCGCACCGACAAGCCCGCGCGCACCGCCGAGCACCCGCCGACCGCGCCCACCCTGCCCGTCCCCGAGCCTGCGCCGCACGGCCCGCTGCCGCAGGCC
>NZ_BAAALD010000197.1:0-3792 GCF_039528095.1 Kitasatospora arboriphila | reverse complement strand
AGGATCACCCTCGCCGCATGAAACTCCGGTGTCCACGTCCCGGGGGAAGGCTCAGGTTCCCGGCGACGTTGTTGACGATGCCGCCCTGCTGGTTGCCGATGTTGAAGATCATGGTTGTGTGTCTTTTCAGCGTGGCCGCCAGGAGGCCTGCCGTTCGGTCTCCTCGAAGCGGCGGCGCCGGGATGTCGCCACGACGTGCAGCACGATCCCGATGACCGTCAGGATCGTTCCGACGGAGGCCATCGCGAAGCCGATCGCTCCGACCGGCACGCCGGCGACCTTCGGTCCGAGCAGGTCGGGGGCGGTGTCGAAGGACGAGCTCCCCGACGAGATGGCGTCGTTCGTCCTGACGACGAATCGGATGATCACCCAGCCGTAGATTCCGCCTCCGATCAGGAAGAGCAGGAAGCCGACGATGATCAGGTGCCGCGCCCGGGTGCGGGTCGCGGCGATCTCCTTGAAGAAGCTCTCGCGCCGCGCCTGTTGGACGTCGTTGTACTGGTCGCCGGCGACGTTGCTCAGCCGGTCGGCCCGCTGCTCTCCGAGATCGCCCGGCGCGGACGGGACCGGCGCGAGGCCGGCGACGGGAAGCGCAGCGAACCCGCCAACCCGCCCGCCCGCCGGCACCGCCGGCACCGCCGGCATCGCGGGCACCGGGCACTGCGCCCGGCACGCCCCCGGGGCCCGCGGCCGCCCCTGCCGACACCCCTGCCCCGAAGCCGGCGGACGGGCAGGGAAATTCGGTGCGATGCAGGTCACCGCCGGGTGCCGATTGCCGTACCGTGACCGGGGACGAAGTGGAGGAGACTCGCATGAGTGCCCAGCCGGAACACCTTCCCGCCCCGCCGCCCGCTCCGGCCCTGCCACCGGCTCCGGCCCCGCGGGCCGCCGCCCGGCTGCTCGCCCGCATCCGCGCCCAGGAGGACACCGACCGCCGCAGCCGCTGGCTGCCGGCGTTCGAACGGGACTGGGCCAAGGCCCTGGACGACTCCCGGCAGACCTACGACCTGACGCCCCTTCACGACGTCGTCCGCACCTGGCAGGTCCGCCTCGACAGCGCCCCCGCCGTCGACGCCTTCACCGCCGCCGGCAGCAACGACGAGGACGGCACCGACCTGGACCAGCTCTTCGGAACCCGTCCGTGAACGACCGCACCTGGCCCGCCCGCCTCTCACCCAAGGCCGCCAAAACGTTCACCGAACTACCCCCGCACACCCAGCAGTTGGTCCGCGACCTCCTCGACATCGCCGCCCGCACCCCCTGGGGCTGGCCACAGTGGGACGCCACCGACCCCGAAGGCGAAGACGTACGCTGCGCCTCCATCGGCCAACTCAGCCTCATCTACCTCGTCAACAGCACGGCCGGCCGCCTCTACGTCATCGACCTCGTCTGGCTCGGCTGACCCCCGGCCCCCGGCCCCCGGTTCCCCGGCCCCCGTACCGCGCCGCCCGCACTCGCACTCGCACCGGCCCCGGGGCCCGCGCCTGCGTGTTGCCTACGGCCTGGCCGCCGCCCTCGGCCACCCGGACCCGGCCGCGATCCCGGCATTGCCCGACCCGCCCGCCGAGATTCGCGGCGACCTGTCCGGTGACCTGTCCGCGGTCGCCGTCGATGCCGCAGCGAACGCCCGGACGGCCGGCCACATCCGCGGGGAGGCCGGCCGGTGCCGCCGGACACGACCGCGCCGCCCACGCGAAGACCGTCACCGGGCCGCCCCCAACCTCGAGAAGCGGTCCGCCCCGCGGGTGGGGCCCAGACCCCGGACGCCAGCGGACCCGGTGGCCACCCGCGACCGGCCGGCCGCCACCCGTCACCCGCCACTGGTCGCCGCCACCCGCCACTGGCAGTGGCCGCAGGCGAACGCCGCCCGCCACCACCGGTCGCCGTGCCCGGCCGAGCCACCGCCCGCTCCCGCAGACCGGCCGGCTGTGCCCGACGTTCCGTGCGCCACCCTGCCCGGCCCCCGGTCGTTGGCCCGGTGACCCGTACGACATAGCCGACCCGCAGGAGATTCCCGTGCCGAACACCGCCGCCGAACACCGCCGCCGAGCAGCCCCGGACCGAGCAGCCCCGGACCGAGCAGCCCCGGACCGACCAGGACCGCGCCGCCCACCAGAACGGCCTCGTCCGCGGCGGCTGGACGCGCATGCCGCCGCACGCCACCTTCGTCGTCCTGATGTACGCCGGATTCGCCGATACCCCTCCCACCCGCGAGGAACTCGGCGCCGCGATCGCCACCGGTGGCCTGGCCGGTTCCTGCTGGGACCTCCCCGACCCGGACGACCGGACCGCGAGGAGGCCGAGGCGGCACTGGCCAGGGCCCGCGCGGCCGCCGCCCGCTACGCCGCGCACTACGGCCTCGCCACCCCCGAAACCGTGGACGACCTGGTCACCCTCCTGGTCGCCGCCGGCGTCCTGCTCGAGACCCCCGGCCCCGCCGGCACCGTGCTGAGCCCGGTGCGGCCGGTGCCGCGGCCCGGCGACGTCTTCCCGCTCGACGACACCGAGTGGCAGGCCCTGGCCGACCTCGAGCGCCGCCACACCCCCGGCCGCGGCACCGCGGCCGTCATCGGCCTGTTCACACCGCGCGGTGTGCGCCTCACCGAGATCACGACCAGCCAAGGCCGCCTCGCCCGCGCCATCGGCCAGGACACCGAGCACGCCCGCCAGTGCGTCCTGTAACTGATCGAGGACGGCGACCTCACCGCCACCGCCGACGTCACCACCCTCGCCGGACACAACGTCTTCCGGCTGCACCGCGACCAGGAGGACCCCGACCCACACCGCACCGCCATCTGGCACCGCACCGAGTCCGGGCCCGACCCGCACCGGCCTCCCCGAAAGCCCGTGACCCGGCGCCGGCAGCACCCCGCCCCCCGAGGGGGCGGTATCCGGCCGCGCCGCGCTGCGCCGTCCGCCGCGCCGCACCCCGCCGTCCAAACAGCCGCGACCGCGGCCGCGCGGCCGATCCCCGGGGCGATCGCCCGCAAAGACCGGCCGCCGCTGCAGGAACGCCTGGCAGAGGCCGGACGGCGGCCGATCCTCGACCCTGCACGTTCCCTGACCCTGCACGTTCCGTGGCGGTGCACGATCACAGCACGAGCAGGCGGTGGACCAGACACAGGAACGATTCCCTGGCCCAACCGGCAGCCCTGCCGGTGCACTTCGACGCCGATGCGCCGAAGTGCACCGGCGTCGACAGACCCGCCCGCACCGCACCCACCCCGGCGGGGGAGTACCGGGCGAGCAGACCACAGCGAGGAAATCCGGGCCGTTGCCGCGCCCCTGCAGGAGGCCGCTGCCGAACTTGCCCGCCGCCGACCGTTTCTGCGCCACCCTGCTGCCCGTCGTCAACCGCCACCCTGCTGCCCGTCGTCAACCGCCACCCGCTACCGCGCCGCGGCCCTGCCGGGCACGGGCACGGGCACGGGCCCGTGCCCGGCAGGCATCCCGCCCCTGCTGGCACGGCCCGCAGTGCCGGATCGCCCACGCGGTGGCCGTGCTGCGCCGTGCCCGGCCGGGGCGCCGGCGGCGTGAGGGCAGCGGACACGCACGTGGCTCCCGGGCAGGTAACCGGCACAAAACCCCGGGGAGCCGCGCCGGTCCTCCCTCCACGCAGCGGGCGAGGGACGGGGCCACATCCTGCCCCGCCGGGCACGCCCGGCCGCTCCACCGTCCGCCGGTCCACCTCCGGGCTACCGAAACGGGTTTCCCTCCTGGGGCCCCCGTGCCGTAGTGTCTGGGACACCGACGCGGGGTGGAGCAGCTCGGTAGCTCGCTGGGCTCATAACC
>NZ_BAAALD010000196.1:0-3862 GCF_039528095.1 Kitasatospora arboriphila | reverse complement strand
GCGCCAAGAGCGCCCTCATCACCCTCGTCGAGCACGCCCTCCTGGCCCGCCTCCGGTAGGACAGGAACCCAGGACGGATGATGCAGCGCGCCCGCTCCGGTGCCCCCACGGGCACGGGAGCGGGCGCGCGTTTCTCCGTCGATAACAGTTCGGTAGGCATTTCGAGATCAACAGCGACACAGTGTGAGGTTCTCGATCCACTGTGCACTGTCGACCTTCCACTTGCTCCACAACTGTCCCTAAATGTCCGATTTATTCGGCACATCTCGGGTACGGAGAGCTGTTTGTCCCGCATCCCTCCACGTGCTGAAATTCCAGCTACCCCGTAGTCACCCCATATGGCAGTTCCACCCAGCAGCGGGCTGCGGCCGGCGGGGGTAGCCGCTGGATTGATTCATGGCCGCACCATCGGCCGAGAGGTTGTTGTCGAGTGAGGCGTAAGCAGCCAGACACCCCGCAGCGGCGGTCCGAGCCCCGCCCGAACGAGCAGGGACCCGGCGGTCAGGCACCGGCCGGCTTCTCCGCGTTCACGGCGGCCGAGGACCGGCCGCAGCCGCGCGGCGCCGCCGGCCCGCCGACCCAGATACTCAGCGGCCCGGGCAACCGCCCGGGCGGCGCCACGGGGCCGACCGGCACGTCCGGCGCCTCCGAGGCCGGCGGTGAGAGCGGCGGCCGGTACGAGTTCCTGGCCCCCCGGAACTGGCGCGTGCCGACCCGCCTGATCGCCATCCTGCTCGTGCCGGTCATCATCGGCCTGGTCTTCGGCGGCCTGCGCGTCAACACCTCGCTGGACGACTTCCACAAGGCCGACCGCGCGGTGAAGACCGCGAAGCTCGCGCACGCCGCGACCGACCTCGCGGACGCCCTGGAGAACGAGCGCGACCTCTCGATCGTGCCGATCCTCACCGGCTCCGACCCGCAGGGCCGGCTCGGCGAACTCCGCAAGAAGACCGACGACGCCCTCAAGGCGTACAACACGGCCTACGGCAAGATCTCCGACGACGACACGCTCAAGCGCCGCGACGCGGCCTTCCAGCAGCTCGTCGTCTTCCTGCCGCACCTGCGCGAGAACGCCTACAAGCCGGAGCTGCTCGCCTCGGCCACCCAGGCCGCGTACTCGGTGATGTTCGCCCCGCTGCTGGCCATCGACAACTCCGTCGGCTTCGGCTCCTCCAGCGTCACCAGCAAGGGCCGCGCGATCTACGCCATGTCGCTGGCCAAGGCCTCCGCCTCGACCCAGCGCGCGCTGATGGTCAACCTGCTCGCCGGCATCGCCCAGGGCACCGTCACCAAGTACGAGAACCAGGAACTGATCATCTCGCTCCTGGTGGCGAGCAAGCTCGAGACGACCGCCATCAGCGAGTTCTCCACCGGCTCCACCGCGGACGACGCCAAGGTCTACGCCGACGCCCTGGTCGCCCAGGCCGCGGCCGACCAGCGCGCCCCGCTGCGGATGCCCGACAACCAGAGCATCCCGACCGTCAACGGCCTGATGAACATCGGCCTGGCCTACTCCGACGCCGCCATGCGCGGCCAGCAGGACGGCAAGGAGGCGGCGGAGCGGCTCTTCGAGAGCGCGAAGAACGCCGGTCTGACCGTCCAGAACTGGAACCAGGCCGCCGCCGGCCACATGAACGCCCTGCGCGCCACGGAATCCGCCCTCCTCAACGAGGTCGTCGGCGACGCGCAGAACATCAAGGACCGCGCCCAGACGGACGCCTTCCTCAACTCCGGCATCGTGATCGCCGCGCTGGCGCTCGCCGGTCTGCTCACCGGCTTCATCGCCCGCTCGATGATCCTCGGCATGCGCACCCTGAACACCGCCGCGCTGGACATCGCCAACCACCGTCTGCCCGACCTGGTCGAGAAGCTCTCCAAGACCGACCCGGACCGGGTCGACACCTCGGTCGAGCCGATCCCGCTGCGCGGCAAGGACGAGATCGGCGAGGTCGCCCGCGCGTTCGACCAGGTCCACTCGCAGGCGGTGTCGCTCGCGGCCGAGCAGGCCCTGCTCCGAGGCAACCTGAACGCGATCTTCTCCAACCTGTCGCGCCGCAGCCAGAGCCTGATCCAGCGCCAGCTGGCGCTGATCACCGACCTGGAGAACAACGAGGCCGACCCGGACCAGCTGGAGAACCTCTTCAAGCTGGACCACCTCGCGACCCGTATGCGCCGCAACGGTGAGAACCTCCTCGTCCTCGCGGGCGAGGAGCCCGGCCGCCGCTGGAACACCCCCGTCCCGCTGGTCGACGTGCTCCGTGCCGCCGCCTCCGAGGTGGAGCAGTACGAGCGCATCGAGCTCGCCGGCATCCCGGAGGCCGAGGTCGTCGGCGCCGCCGTGACCGACCTCGTCCACCTGCTCGCCGAGCTGCTGGAGAACGCCACCACGTTCTCCAGCCCGCAGACCCGCGTCCTGGTCAACGCCACCCGCCTGCCGGACGGCCGCGTCCTGGTCGAGATCCACGACAAGGGCATCGGCCTCACCGCCGACGACTTCGCGGAGATCAACGAGAAGCTGGCCGAGCCGCCCACGGTCGACGCGACCATCTCGCGCCGCATGGGCCTCTTCGTGGTCGGCCGGCTGTCCCAGCGGCACGACATCCGCGTGCAGCTGCGCCCGTCGGGCGAGTCCGCCGGCACCACCTCGCTGGTCATGCTCCCGATCGGCCTGACCCAGATGAACGCCGCGCCGGAGCCGGAGGAGCAGTTCACCGTCTCCCGGATCTTCTCCGAGCAGGAGCCGACCCAGGCCTGGCAGGACGACTGGAGCCAGCGCAGCGCCGCCGAGCTCGGCTTCGACGACCACCTGACCGGCGCCGGCAACGGCGGCTTCAGCCCCGCGCTGGAGTCCATGCAGCGCTCGCAGCGCCGCCGTGCCGCCGCCATCGAGGCCGGCCCGCACGACGAGGTCATCGACGCCGAGGCGGTCGAGACCACCGAGGCCCCCTACGCGGACGAGTACCAGCCCCAGGGCTACGAGCAGTCCGGCTACCAGGACCAGGGCTACGGCCAGGACCAGTACGCGCAGGACGGCTACGACCAGTACCAGGGCCAGTACGACCAGAACGGCTACCAGGAGCAGGGCTACGGCCAGGACGGCTACGACCAGTTCCAGGGCCAGTACGACCAGAACGGCTACCCGGGCATCCCGCAGCAGCAGGGCGCCCAGGACGACGCCTACCAGCCGTACGGCTACGAGGGGCAGTACGAGGCCGACCAGCCCGCCGGACACCCGTACGGGGCCGACGAGCAGCCCGCGCTGCCCCCGGCGGCCACGGCCGGCGGTCTCCCGCAGCGTCGCCCCGGCCAGCAGCTGGCCGGCGGCGGTGCCGGTGCCGGTGCCGGTGCCTTCGGCGGCGGCGACGAGAAGCCGAACTGGTTCGCCGGCGCCAAGGACACCTCCGACCCCGCCGGTGACAACCGCGGCCACGACGTGTCCGCGCTCGGCGGCTACGGCCCGACCGGCCCGACCGCGTCGAGCGCCTGGCAGTCCGCCAACGACGGCGGCTGGCAGCGGGCCGAGCAGGTCCGCGAGCCCTCGTCCGCCGGTACCACCCAGGCCGGCCTGCCGCGCCGGGTGCCCAAGCAGAACCTCGTGCCCGGCAACGCCAAGCCGACTCCGCAGGAAGGCCCGCAGGTCTCCCGCAACCCGGAGGAGGTCCGCGGCCGCCTGACCAACCTGCGCCGCGGCGTCGAGCAGGGCCGCAGCGCCGGCGGTGACCCGGGGGCCACCGGCAGCTTCCGCTTCGACCCGAACCAGGGTCGCGGCAGCAACCAGAACAGCAGCACCGATCTCTTCGGCGGCTCGAACCACCAGGAGCGTTGAGTTGAGTCAGATGAGCCAGGCCGCACAGAACCTGAA
>NZ_BAAALD010000195.1:0-4131 GCF_039528095.1 Kitasatospora arboriphila | reverse complement strand
CATGGAACTCGACGCCGCCCGCGCTACCGGCGACGAGACCGCGGCCGGCCACCTTCTGCGGCGGATCGGCCAGGAGTGCACGCCGCGGGCCGTCAGGCAGCACCTCGCCGCCGGCCTGCTGCAGGCCGGCCTGCACGAAGGCCTCACGCGCGACCAGCACGACCAGCTGATGGGCTGGCTGCAGGACCTGCACCTCGGCCCGGAAATCGTCGAACTGGCCGAGAGCATCAGCATTCACTGATGCCGGCACCGGCTCGTCGGCCGACGCCCGCGACAAGCGACCCGACCACGGCACCGCCCGCAACTGGCGGGGCAACGACGGCGGACTTCTTGTCCCCGCAGGCCCGCCAGACCTACCCGACCAGCCTTCGGGTGAGCCCTGTCGGACAGATGAAGAATCCGCAGCACTACTCCGCCCGGCGGAGCCGAACGAACCGCACCCCGCCGTGCCGGCCGCAGCCGCCGGCGGCCGCGGCGGCGATCTGGTGGGCCTGCGCGGTGGTGACGCCGCCGACCGCATCCACGACCGCATGCCGCTCACGATCGGCCCCGCGGAGGCCGACGCCTGGCTCGACCCCGCCCGCACCGACCCCGACGAACTCCACGCCCTGCTCCGCACCCCCCGCCGGAGGCCGGCTCACCGCCACACCCGTCTCTATCGCCGTGAACAGGATCCGGTGTGCGGGACTGTCAGAAGGGCGGTTCTTCGGTGCACCCTCTGTCGCCGGCGGCCTTCTTGCGCTCGTCCCAGTACGCCTGTTCGCGTCGTTTCTCCTCCCGCTGGGCGGCCACGCCGGGTATGGCGGCGATGGCCTCGGCAAAGCGGCCCTGCCCGGCCAGCACCAGGGCCAGCTCGGTCGTCACCCCGTAGCCCGGGCACTGGCGGAGGTGGGCGACGGCCTCCTCCTCGCGGCCGTCCTTCGCGAGCAGCAGTCCGATGGTGGCGTTCCGGTCGTCGACCTCGAAAGGCGACGGCGGCTCCGCGTCCCTGATGGCCTCGATTTCGGCGATGGCCTCCCGGCACCGACCCGCCTCGCCCATCAGCCACCACCGGGTGGACGGAAGCCAGTACTGCCCGCTCTCCTCCATGAATTCGACGCTGCGCCGCCCTTCGGTGAGTTCCAGTGCCAGGTCGGGACGGCCGTGTTCGGCGAGCACGAGCATCGCCGGCTGGAGGAGGTTCGAGTCGTAGAGATCGTCGAACGTGTGGGCCACGGCGGCGACGGCCTCGTCGAACCGGCCCTGCCCGGCCAACAACACCAGCAGCTGACTCTCGTACCCGGTCGGGTACTCGGTGGCGCGAATGCGCTCGCGCAGGAACGCTTCCGCCTCGTCGGCCCGGTCCAGGTTCTCCAAAGCCTCCACGTACGGGCGGGAGGCGTCGCGCTGTTGCGGGCCGGTGGCGAGTTCGTGCAGCTCCTCGATCTTCCCGTTCCGTGCCAGCATCTGGGTGTAGTAGTCGACGGTGTTCTGCGGCCCGTACCGGCGGGCGGCCACGTCCGCGCCCAGCTGGTGGATCGCCTCGTCCACCCTGCCGGACCGTTCCAGGACCAGTGCCTGCAGGGGCAGTGCAATCCACAGGTCACGCACGCCGCACCGTCCAGGGCTCGCCCGGAACTCCTCCGCGATCGGGGTGAGCAGCTTTAGTACCCGCTCGTCGCGCCCCTGGCCCTCGGTCATCCGCACCAAGGACCGCAGCAGCGCCCAGTCTTCGCGCAGGTACGGCACGAGCATGTCGATGGCCTCGTCCACCCTTCCCGCCTCGACCAGCACCTCGGCGTAGTCCTGCCACACACCGAGCGGCTTTCCGTCCCCACCTTCGGGATGCGCGAGCTCCAGCGCCTCACGGACACGCCCCGACCGCACCAGGACGTCGGCGCCAACCCGGAGGGCCGGCTGCCAGCCGGTGACCGCGAACGGCTCGATCACCGACCACGCCCGCTCGAAGGCACCAGCCGCGCACAACCCGCGCACCGCCGCCTGCGCACAGAACCAGTCCTCGCGTTCGCGTGCCGCCTCGACCAGCTGCTCCAGAGCGCCGCGCTCGACGATCGCATCGACGACCCGGGGCGGAACGCCGCCATGGTTGTCCAGCTGCCACTGGAGATCATCAAGATTCACGGCGGCACCATAAGGCCGCCCACCGACACGGGAGCAGGGTGCACCGCACTGGAGGGCGTGGGCCCAGTGCTGTCGCGCGCACGGCGCGGAACAGCCGTCAGGCGCGGCCGCCGTTCCAGATGCCGCTGGGGTCGCTCATCTGCTCGGCACTGCCCTTGGCGCCGCCGGCACCTTGATCATGGTCTTCTTGTACGCGCTGGGCCGCCAGGCGACGTTGAACAGCCGGGTGTCCTTGCACCGGTTGGGGTAGTACACCCGGGCCTTCCAGTTCCAGTCGTCACGCCACGATCAGGAGAAGCAGCCGTCGACGCCGCGGTGCATGTGCGTGTCCTCAGTCGCCAAGGCGGCGGGCGACGCGATGTTCACGGTGTCCGCGATGGAGCACCTGGTCGCGACCTGGGTTGTGAAGGTGTGGCAGAACCGGCGCCTGGGGCAGCACGCCCCGCCCTGGGCACCCGACCAGCGGCACAGCCCGAACACGCTGTTCGCCTCCTCTTTCGCGCAAGGCGGCTTCGGCCTGCGGATCCCTTCCCCAGACTCCTACTACGGGGTCCTGCCGGCCAGCTACGTGATGATCCACCGCAAACGCGGAGTGAAGATCAAGAACCTTTGGTACGACGGCCCGGCCCTGGACGACCATCGCGGCCGACGCTCGCCCCGAGGGGGCAAGCACGCGGGGTTGTGGCGGATCCGCCGGGATCCGCGCGACCGGCGCGAGGTGTTCTTCGAGGACCTGTCGGGGCGGTGGCACGCGCTTCGCTGGAACGGCCTGCCGCCCGAGGGAGAGGTCCCGGCGTTCTCCGACGCGAGGGTCGACGAACTGCTGGTGGAGGCGGCCCGGCGGGGCCTGGCCCCGCGCGATGACCGCGACCTGCTGCCAGTCCTACTCGATCTGCTGGGCGAGCACGTTCCGGTCGAGCAGTGGCTGGGACGCCGGGCGGAGAAGGCCGCGGGCAAGCGGGGCCGGGCCGGACAGGCGAGGGAGGAGCAACGCGCGCAGGCCGCCGACCGGGACCGCCATCGGCCCCGGCAGGGAATCGAACCGATCCGGGACACGGCCGCAGAGGTGGTGCCGTTGCAACGCGCCCGGCAGGTCCGCTCGGCCGTCGACGCGGACCGCAGGCGCCGCCGGGAACGAGCCGTCCCCTCACCGATGAAGCCGCCGGGTCTGCTCGGCACCGGCGATCGCGAACGCGATCCGTTCCTCCTGCCCTCGCCCGACGATGATGGGGAGCCCGATGAGTGACAGCCTGACACCGCAGGCCGCGATCGCACCGTTTCTGCGGGCCGGGCCGCCACCGGACCGCACCACCGCCGAGGGCTGGCAGGACTGGCGCCGCATGCGCGGCACGTTCGTGCCGGCACCGCGGATGACGGCGGATCAGTACGCGGCGCTGAGCCCGCGCAAGCGGGCCCTCTACGACCTGCACCGCACGGCGACGCACGTGAACCTGGCGCTCCAGCGGACGCCGATGAGCGACAAGGTGTCCGCGCTGATGAGCACCCGACTCCGCAACAACGCGCTGGACTTCGAGCCCGGCACCCGCGACGGCCTGATGATCAGCGGTGGCGGGTTCCAGGGGAAGACCGCCACCGCGTGCGAGGTCGCCGCCGAGTTCGAGGCGGTCTGGCGCGAACTGCACCAGCAGCTTCTTCCCCCGCCGGTTCCCGGGACGCGGGACCTGATGGTGCCAGTCGTCTACTGCAAGACCCCGGTGCGAGCGACCCCGAAGGGCTTGTGCCAGGCCATCCTCGACTTCTTCGGGGAACCGCACCCCAAGACGCTCCACCTGCTGATCCGCAGCGTCCGCGAGGCGTTGAAGGCCCACCGTTCCACCGCGCTGATCCTGGACGACATCACCAGGTTGCGCATGCATCGGGAGAGCGACCAGGACACCTTGGACCTGATCCGGGACCTGATGGACATGAACGTCACCCTGGTGCTGATCGGCGTGGGGCCTTGACCCCGGATGTTGGACACGGGCTATGCGGCTTCAGTCAGGGTAGTTG
>NZ_BAAALD010000194.1:0-4145 GCF_039528095.1 Kitasatospora arboriphila | reverse complement strand
CGGCCGCGGGCGGGGCCGGAGCGGGCGCCGGGGCGCCCGAGCCGTCGTCGATGACGGCCAGCTCGGCGCCGACCTCGACCGTCTCGTCCTCGCCGACCTTGATCGACGCGAGGATGCCGGACGCGGGCGCCGGGATCTCGGTGTCGACCTTGTCGGTGGAGACCTCGAGCAGCGGCTCGTCGGCCTCCACGCGCTCACCCTCGGCCTTCAGCCAGCGGGTGACGGTGCCCTCGGTCACGCTCTCGCCCAGTGCGGGCAGTGTTACTGAGACCGCCATGGTTTCAGCGACTCCTATCAAGTCTTGCGTACAGGAATGGACAACTAAGGGGGTGCCGCGGATCAGTCGTGCGCGTGCAGCGGCTTGCCGGCCAGCGCCAGGTGCGCCTCGCCCAGGGCCTCGGACTGGCTGGGGTGCGCGTGGATGAGCTGCGCGACCTCGGCGGGCAGGGCCTCCCAGTTGTAGATCAGCTGGGCCTCGCCGACCTGCTCGCCCATGCGGGCGCCGACCATGTGGACACCCACCACGGCGCCGTCCTTGACCTGGACGAGCTTGATCTCGCCGGCGGTCTTCAGGATCTTGCTCTTGCCGTTGCCGGCCAGGTTGTACTTGAGCGTGACGATCTTGTCCTTGCCGTACTGCTCGGCGGCCTTGGCCTCGGACAGGCCGACGGACGCGACCTCCGGGTTGGAGTAGGTCACGCGCGGGATGCCGTCGTAGTCGATCGGGACGACCTTCAGGCCCGCCAGGCGCTCGGCGACGAGCATGCCCTCGGCGAAGCCGACGTGGGCGAGCTGCAGGGTCGGGACGAGGTCGCCGACCGCCGAGATCGTCGGCACGTTGGTCCGCAGGTACTCGTCGACCAGGACGTAGCCGCGGTCCATGGCGACCCCGGCCTCCTCGTAGCCGAGGCCGGCCGAGACCGGGCCGCGGCCGATGGCGACCAGCAGCACGTCGGCGTCGATCTGCTTGCCGTTCTCGGTCGAGACGCGGACACCGTTCTCGGTGTACTCGACGCCCGAGAAGCGGGCCTTCAGCTCGAACTTGATGCCGCGCTTGCGGAAGGCGCGCTCCAGCAGCTTCGAGGAGTTCTCGTCCTCCAGCGGGACGAGGTGCGGCAGGGCCTCGACGATGGTGACGTCGACGCCGAAGGACTTCCACACGGACGCGAACTCGACGCCGATGACGCCGCCGCCGAGGATGACGGCCGACTTCGGGATGTAGTCGAGCTTGAGGGCGTGGTCCGAGGAGATGATCCGGTTGCCGTCGATGGTCAGACCGGGCAGCGACTTGGGCACCGAGCCGGTGGCGAGGACGATGTGGCGGCCCTCGACGCGCTGGCCGTTGACGTCCACCGAGGTCTGCGAGGACAGCCGGCCCTCGCCCTGGATGTAGGTGACCTTGCGCGAGGCGACCAGGCCCTGCAGGCCCTTGTAGAGGCCCGAGACCACGTCGTCCTTGTACTTGTGGACGCCCTTGATGTCGATGCCCTGGAAGGTCGCCAGGACGCCGAACTCGGCCGCCTCACGGGTCTCGTCGGCGACCTCGGCCGCGTGCAGCAGGGCCTTGGTGGGGATGCAGCCGCGGTGCAGGCAGGTGCCGCCGAGCTCGCCCTTCTCGATCAGCGCGACGTTCAGCCCGAGCTGGGCGGCGCGGAGCGCCGCGGCGTAACCGCCGCTTCCGCCTCCGAGAATGACAACGTCGAAAACGGTGCTGGCGTCGTTCGCCACGTCACGTCCTCCATGCAAAGGGGTGCGGTTCGCCGGGCCGGTCGCGGTCCGGTGGTGTGGGAAGCCTTTGTGAGGCGCCCAGTCGTGCCGGAAATACATCTTTGCACTTGTTCGAGGCGACTGGTGTCCGGGGCTGCCCCGGAGGCCGCCGCCCGGTCGCCCCGGGTCGCTCGAATGCCCCGTACGGGTGGGTATCGCCGCAGCTCACAGCGGTGCGGGTGGTCCGGAGAGGGGCGGCTGCGGCGGCCCGCTCCCGCCCGGGTTCCGCAGTGCGGAAGACAGTTTCGCCCGCGGCGAACACCGTCTCGGAATGTGGCCTTCGCCACCCCCGATGTATTACCGGCTGGTAATAGGAAAACGTCGAAGGGCCCGGTGCCCCGTCGGACACCGGACCCCTCCACGGAAATCGGTGGGCGTCAGACGCCCGCCGCCACGTCCTCCGCGTACCGCACCAGGGTGCGCACCGCGCTCGCGGTGCCGCCCTTCGGGGTGTAGCCGAACGGGCCGCCCTCGTTGAACGCCGGGCCGGCGATGTCCAGGTGCGCCCAGTCGATGCCCTCGGCGACGAACTCCTTCAGGAACAGGCCGGCCACCAGGCCGCCGCCCATCCGCTCGCCCATGTTGGCGAGGTCGGCGATCGTCGACTCGACCATGCCCTTGCGCAGGTCCGCCGGCAGCGGCATCGGCCAGGACGGCTCGCCGACCGCGGTCGCGGTCTCGTGCAGGCGGGTGCGCAGCTCGTCGCTGTTGGACATCACGCCGAAGGTGCGGGTGCCCAGGGCCAGCACCATCGCGCCGGTCAGGGTGGCGACGTCCACGATGACGTCCGGGTTCTCCTCGCCGGCCCGCACGATCGCGTCGGCCAGCACCAGGCGGCCCTCGGCGTCGGTGTTCAGCACCTCGACGGTCTTGCCGCCGTACATCCGCAGCACGTCGCCCGGACGGGTCGCCGAGCCGGACGGCATGTTCTCGGCCAGCGCCAGCCACGCGGTCACGTTGACCTGCAGGCCGAGGCGCTTGGCGGCGACCACGGCGGCGAACACCGCGGCGGCACCGGACATGTCGCACTTCATGGTCTCGTTGTGGCCCGCCGGCTTCAGCGAGATGCCGCCCGAGTCGTAGGTGATGCCCTTGCCGACGAACGCCAGCGACGCCTGCGCCTTCGGGTGGGTGTAGGCCACCTTCACCAGCCGGGGCGGGTTGGCGGAGCCGACACCGACACCGAGGATGCCGCCGAAGCCGCCCTTGAGCAGCGCCTTCTCGTCCAGCACCTCGACCTTCAGGCCGTGCTCCTTGCCGGCCGCCTGGGCGATCGCGGCGAAGGACTTCGGGTTGAGGTCGTTCGGCGCGGTGTTGACCAGGTCGCGGGCCCGGTTCATCTCCTCGCCCAGCGCGACGGCGCGCTCGACCGCGGCCTTGGCGTCCTTGCTGCCCTTGCGGGTGGCCGGCACCAGCAGCTCGCCGACCGGGGTCTTGCCGTTCTCGCCCTTGTACGTGCCGAAGGTGTACGAGCCCAGCAGACCGCCCAGCGCGATCGCCTCGATCTCCTCGGCGGACCCGGCGGGCAGCGCCAGCGCGACCTTCTTCGTGCCGGCCAGCGTGCGGGCGGCGACACCGGCGGCCCGGCGCAGCGCCTCCGCGGCGTAGCCGTCCTCGGACGCGTCACCGAGGCCGACCGCCAGCACGAGCGGCGCCTTGAGCCCGGCGGCCGCCGGAACCTTGACCGCCTCGCCCTCGGCGCCGGTGGCGCCCAGGGTGGAGAGGACCTCGGCCAGCGTGCCCTCGAACGCCTCGGCCACGGCCTCGGCGCCGGGGGCGAGCACGAGGCCCTTGGGGCCCTTCGCCACACCGACCACCA
The DNA here is from genome assembly GCF_039528095.1 of Kitasatospora arboriphila. Classification (NCBI taxonomy): domain Bacteria; kingdom Bacillati; phylum Actinomycetota; class Actinomycetes; order Kitasatosporales; family Streptomycetaceae; genus Kitasatospora; species Kitasatospora arboriphila. The sequence goes on along the minus strand of NZ_BAAALD010000194.1, from coordinate 559 downwards.
GGGCGTCCGCGCGCAGGCTTGCGGCGGAGGAGGTGCTCACAGACAGTGTTGTCACGACGATGCGTCCTGTTCTTTCGCGGTCCACGGCCGGCAACGGCTCGGGGTGTGCCGTACCGGCATAACCCCGGCTGACTCCGCGGGGAAACGGGGCGCAGGGCTACGGTGCACCCCGCATGGTAGTCCGCATGCTGGGACCGCGCGGCCCCAGGGCTCGCCCCCTCACGGCGGACCGGGCGTACACGGTGTGACGAAGCGCGCGAACCGGACGTCGCACGAACGCCCCCGGACCCGGCCCGTGCGGGCCGCTCAGACCGTGCCGATCAGCGCCAGCGCCACCAGCGCCCCGGTGGCCGCCGTCTCCGCCGTCGCGCCGAGCACGTCGCCGGTGATCCCGTCGAGGCGCCGCACGCAGCGGCGCAGCAGCAGCTGCGCGCAGCCGAGCCCGACCACCAGCGCGGCCGGCCACACCCAGGCCTGCCGGCCGTAGCCGCTGCCGGCGCCGGCGAGCAGCAGCGCGGCGCCCGCGGAGACCGCGGCGGCGCCGATGCCCGGGACGGTG